>NZ_JBXVPZ010000070.1:0-29976 GCF_057961495.1 Streptomyces sp. P5F9
GTGGCGTCAAGCCCGCCACCGCAAGGTAGGCAGGAATCTCCTTCCTGAGCTTGCGAAGGAAGGAGAGCACTTCAAGTTCCCTTCGTGATGGTGGCGAGTTCCCTGTCGAGCGCCGGGGCGATGCCCCGGGCGTCGAGGCCGGCCCTCCCGCGCACCTTCCGCACGAACTCCGCGACGCCGTCCCCGGGCAGCCACACCCGCGCGGTGGACCGGGAGAGGAGGCTCACCTCGACGCCGTCGACCGGGCCCGGTGCCGGCCGTACGGCGATGTCTCCGTCGCCGGCCGGGGACACCAGGCCCCGGGCGAGCAGTTCCCACGCGAAGGTCCAGCCGACTTCCAGTCCGTCGGGCCCCAGCAGCACCAGACGTGCGGCCAGGCAGTCGTCCGGCCGGTAGACCAACTCCGTCGGGATGAGGGCCCCTTCCTCGTCCGCGAGGACCACGAATCCGGTCGTGCCGACCGTCAGCTGCGGGTCGTCCGGGCGCCGGGTCACGACACGGCCTCCGGCTGCCCGGAGCCGCTCTCGGCGGTGGGGACGATCGACGTCCTCGGGCGCGAAGGGCCGGGCGCCATGGATTCCGGGCACAGCACACACACTGCCGACATGGCTTCCTCCACGGTGCGGGTCCCGGTCAGGACGCACAGGGTGTAGGCGGCGTTCTGCACGGTGTCCGCGACGGCCGGGTCTCCGCCGGCCGCGAGCGCCAAGTAGTGGTCGAGGGCCTGCCGCAGCACCGCCGGGTCGGGCACCATCACCTGAGGTCTCCACCGTTCCGGCGGGATACCCGGGCTCGTCGGAACGGAGTCGTGACGGGAGGGGGAGGGCACGATGACACTCCTCGGAGGGCGAAGGAAGCGTGCCTGCCGGCCGAAGCACTTGACTGCGCTCCCGTGTGCCCCGTCCGTACGCCCCGAAACAGATGGCGCGACTAGGCCGTGTCCGCAAAGTCCCGCCTGCCCCGCGACGCCCGGCACGCACTCTCGCCGCACCGGACGAAAGCCCACGTACAACCAGTACGAGGGCTTCCGCCCGGCACGCCGAGAGCACGCACCGGACGCCGCGGGGCCCGCCCTTCGGGCGGACGACGGGACTTTGCGGACACGGCCTAGGTACCGCCGGTGTTTGCCCGGGGCTCAGACGTGTACGCGAACGTCATGACCGAGTCACAACGAGAGACAGAGCGAAAGTACGAAGCCCCCTCGGCCGACGACTCCTCGTGGCTGCCCGACCTCACGGGCGTGGACGGAATCGAGTCCGTCATGGATCAGGGCACAGCGGATCTGGACGCCGTGTACTACGACACCGACGACCTGCGGCTGGCCGCTGCGTCGGCCACGCTCCGGCGGAGGACGGGCGGGAGCGACGCGGGCTGGCACCTCAAGCTGCCGCTGTCCGGTGACAGCCGGGAAGAGGTACGGGCCCCGCTGTCCGAGACCGTTCCGGACGCCCTGCGCGAACTGGCCCTCTCCCGCACCCGCGGCGCGGATCTGAAGCCGGTGGTCCGTATCCGTTCCACCCGCGGTCTACGGCAGCTCGTCGGCTCCGGCGGCGCGGCCCTCGCCGAGCTGAGCATCGACGCGGTCCGTGCCGAGTCCCTGCTCGCCACCGGTACACGGGCCGCATGGACCGAGATGGAGGTCGAACTCGCCTCGGACACCGACCCCGCGCTGCTGGACGCCGTGGAGAAGATCCTGGGCGCCAACGGCATCGGCCGCGCGCACAGTCCCTCCAAGCTGACCCGCGCCCTGGAGGAGACGGACGTCGGGGCGCCCAAAGTGCCCGGCCCACGTGCCGAGGCCGTAGTGCCCGGATCCGCCGGCGAGGAGGTCCTGCGCTATCTGGACGGACGGATCCACGCCCTGGTGAACCTGGACCCCGCGGTCCGCCGCGACCTGCCCGACGCCGTGCACCGGATGCGCACCACCTGCCGCCGGCTGCGCAGCGTCCTGCGGTCCTGCCGGTCGGTCCTGGACCGGAAGGTCACCGATCCCGTCCGCGACGATCTCAAGTGGCTGGGCAACGAACTGGGCGCGGAACGCGACCAGGAGGTCCTCCGGGAGCGGCTGGGCGCGAGGATCGAGGCACTGCCCGGGGAACTCGTCTTCGGGTCCGTCTCCGCACGCGTCCAGATATGGGACATCGGCAACACCTCCGAGGCCCGCCTGCGCACGCTCGCCGCCCTGGACTCGCCCCGCTACCTGGCCCTGCTGAACCGTCTGGCAACGCTGACGGAACGCCCGCCGTTGCGCGGCAAAGCTGCCCGGCAGCCGGAGAAAGTCATGGTCAAGGCCATCCTCAAGGAGTACGGCCGACTGACCGACCGCATGGCACACGCGCTGGAACTCCCGCCGGGAACGAAACGCGACAAGGCCCTCCACGAAGCCCGCAAGGCAGCCAAGAAGACGCGGTACGCCACCGAGCCGGCGCGCGACTCACTCGGCAAACCCGCCAAGCGGCTGGGCAAGCGCGTCAAGGCCGTCCAGCGGGTGCTCGGCGACCACCAGGACAGCGTCGTGGCCCGCGACGCGCTGCGGAAGATGACCTTGGCGGCCCACGCGGCGGGCGAACCGAGCTTCACCTGGGGCCTGTTGTACGGCCAGGAGCAAGCCGCGGCCGACCGGGGCGAACGGGAACTGCCGGCCGTGTGGGCCGAGGCGTCGCGGCGCCGGCTGCGTAAGGCACTGAGCCGTTGAGAGCGCCGTCCGCGGGACTCAGCGCAGGGCGATCAGACCGATGGCCAGCGCCGCGCACACCAGACCGAAGCCCTGACGGCGGTTCAGGCGTTCCCCCAGGAACAGCAGGGCGAGGACGACGGGGACGGCCGGATAGAGGGACGAGAGCACCGTGGCCACGGCCATGAGCTGCCGGGCGGTCGCCTCCAGATACAGCACGATGGCGGCCGTCCCGACCATGCCCGCCGCGACCGCTGCCGTCCACGCTCCGGGCGGCATGGTCCAGCGGCCGCCGTACGACGCCAGTACGCCCGCGATGACCACGACGGACACCACCCGGCTCAGCACCACCGGCACCAGACCGCTGTCGCCGTCCACCTGAGCCATGGCCAGGAACTGGAGACCGAACCCCGTGCCGGCCACCAGGGCGCTCGGCACCCCCCTGGACATCGCCCCCTTTCTCTCCCCGGCCGTGCCCGGTGACTCCTGCGAGACCAGCCACAGCGCCGGCAGTACGGCGGCCATGCCCACCCACACGAGCGCGGCGGGACGCTCCCCGAGCAGCACCACGCCCACCAGCACCGGCAGCGCCACGGCGCCGACGTCGCTCACGGGCACGACGACGCTCATCGCTCCCTGCGACATCGCCCGGTAGAGGAACGCGACCCCCACGCCCGTCCCGACCCCCGACAGTGATCCCCAGCCGCAGTCCGCGAGCGAGGCGGAGCCGCCGGGCAGACTCGCGGCCAGGACCAACGCCAGCGCGGTCCCGCCGAGTTGGGCATGGAGCGCGACGGTCATTCCGTCGACCCGCCGGGAGAGCAGACCGTTGGCGAAGTGGGTGACTCCGAAGCACAGCGCGGACACCAGGGCAAGGGACTCACCCATCGCGGGTGCCCCTCGCGACGGTGGTTGTCGGAGCTGACCAAGGCCGGGTCACCAAGAACATGGAGACACCCCTACCCCCGTACACCGCGACCATCAGGCGCCACGGCCCGCAATGGCCGGCCGTGGTTTCACGCCCGCGGCGAGGGCTACCCGAGCGTCGCCTTCGAGAACTTCGGTCGCGGGGATCGCAGCCGTCGTAGCCGGAAGAGAGTCATAGCCGGAAGAGAAGGGACGCACATGCTGATCGAGCACCTGGGTCACAAGCCCGTGGTACCGGACTCGGCCTATGTCGCGCCGTCCGCCACTCTGTGCGGGGCCGTCGTCCTGGGCGAGGGGACGAGGGTGCTGCACGGGGCTGTGCTGACGGCGGAGGACGGGGACGTGAGCGTCGGCGAGAACACCGTGGTGATGGAACACGCGCTGGTGCGCGGACGCTCCGCGCACCCGGCGCTGATCGGGGACTCCGTCATGGTCGGCCCACACGCACACGTCAACGGGGCGGTGGTGCGTGACGAAGTCTTCGTCGCCACCGGCGCCTCCCTGTTTCCGGGCGCGGTCGTGGAGGCCGGTGGTGAGGTACGGATCAACGCGGTGGTGCAGGTCAATTCCCGCGTCGAGGCGGGTGTCGTGGTACCGATCGGCTGGATCGCGGTGGGTGACCCGGCCCGGCTCTTCTCTCCCGAGAGGCATGAGGACATCTGGGCGGTGCAGCGGGAGCTGGACTTCCCGGGCACGGTGTACGGCGTGGACCGCGGCACCTCGATGCGCGAGATCATGGCCGGACAGAGCGAGTTCTACGGCTCCCATCGTCAGGACACGGTCCTCGGCCACGAGGGGCCGTGAGCAGGGGCATGGCCACGAACGAGGCCCCCGGAGCGACAAGCGTCGGCTCGGCCCCCGGCTCCTTGCCTGTGCCAAGATCGGGTGAAACCGTTGTACGGGGCGCTCCGGGGAGGTGATGGTCATGGCCGGGGACGGCCTGTTGGGCGATGGGGACGCCGAACAGGAGGCGGGCGTCGAGCGTGCCCGCATCGCCCATGAACTCATCGCCGGAGTCCGCGGGTTGGCGCCGTCCGACGTGCCCGACGCGCTGTGCCGTGGTTGTGTGGCGCTGCTTCCGGCGGCGGCGGGTCTGTCGGTCTCGGTGCTGGCGGACGGTTCGGACATGGGCGTCGTGCTCTTCGCCAGCGATGACGTCGCGGCCCGGCTGGCGGAGATTCAGTACACCCTCGGCGAGGGCCCGTGCCGGGAGGCGGTCCGGCTGCGGGCACCGGTGTTCGGGACGGACCTGACGCGTGCCGCGGAACGGAGGCGCTGGCCGCTGTTCTCCGTGCAGGCGGCCAAGGCCGGCGTGGAGGCCGTCTTCTCACTGCCCCTGATGGGTGCCGGAAGCGCGCTCGGCACCCTGGACCTGTACCGGGAGACACCCGGAGCGTTGAGGCGGGACGACACCCGCACGGCCCTGCTGGTCGCCGACGCGGTCACCCTGGCCGTCATCGCCCTCGATCACGCTTCCCCGGACCCCCACGCGGTCGTAACGTGGCTGGCAGGAGCGGAGTCGGACCGGGAGGAGGTCCACCAGGCCACCGGGATGATCATGGTTCAGCTGGGAGTGAGCGCCTCGGAGGCGCTCCTGCGCCTGCGGGCGCGCGCCTTCGCTCAGGGACGGACCTCCACCGAGATCGCGCGGGCCGTCATCGACCGCCGCGTGGACCTCCGCGATGACTGACCGGCCGGCGCACGTGACCAGACTCGTAACTACAGCGCCGGGGAGGCGAGCATGAACCGCGAGCGACAGCTGGCGCAGGCTTTCGTCGTCCTGGCGGACACCTATGCCGTGGGGTTCGACCCCCTGCACCTTTTCCACTGTCTCGTCCATGCCTGCCAGGACCTGCTGGACGTGGACGCGGCGGCCGTGATGATCGCCGACGCCCGCGGCAGCCTGCGGACCATGGCGACGACCGACGAGGACGCGGCCTTCGCCGAACTGCTGCAACTGCAGAACGGCCAGGGCCCCTGCATGGACTGCTGTCGCACCGGGGAGCCGGTGAGCGTCCCGGACATCGCCGCCGAGTACGAGCGCTGGCCCAAGCTGGTCACCGCCATGATCGAGGCCGACTACGGCTCGCTCCAGGCGATCCCGGTCCGTCTGCACACGCGTCCGCTCGGAGCCCTCACGCTGCTGCGCCGAAGCCCGGGCCGCCTGGCCGAGGACGACGTACACCTCGCGCAGGCCCTCGCGGACTCGGCCGCGCTGGCCCTGATGCACTGGTCCGCGGAGCCGGAGCATCTCGACGAGGTCATCACCCGCGTGCAGAGCGTGATCGCGTCGAAGGCCGTGCTGGAGATCGCCAAGGGCATGGTCGCGCAGTACGCGGGCGCCACCATCGGGGAGGCGGCCCGGCTGCTCAGTGGCTATGCGAGCGGGCAGCGGGTTCGTCTCACCGATACCGCCCACGCTCTGGTCGACCGCGGTCTCACGCCGGCCGCGATCGTCGACGCGGCCCCAGAGGTGAACCCGGCGGACTGATCGGGAAGCCACCGGGGCGGCGGAACCGGTCATGCGAGCTGGGAGGCTCAGGTCGGGCCGGACCCGCCGCTGCCGAACGAGCCGCTGGATCCGGAACCCCAGCGGGGGCGCTCCTGTCTGTCACTGCGTTTGGTGCCGGAGCGGCCGAGTTGGTGCGGCCTGAGGCGCTCGCTCCCGTTCTCCGCCCGGGGCACCTCGTTCGGCTCCCGGATCTCCCTGCTTTCATACGTGGGCCCGGATTCCGGCAGCGTGGGATGTTCATGGGCCTTGGGCGGACCAGGTTCGCGGCGGCGCACCCGGATGCCGAGCCGGACGGCCCACACCAGCACTCCGACGATGACGAGGCCGCCCACGAAGGCACCCAGCGTGCCGTACGCCGCGTTCGAGAGAGCGATTTCCCAGTGTGTCGTGCAGGTCGCGTTCATGGTCGGCGAGTACCCCCCACTCGGGAGGTGAAGACTCCGGATCACCCTTCTCGTCCGTACCTCTGGTGCGGGATGCCAAGGCGTGGCGCCCACAACTGACGAGGGGGCGCGGATAACGTCTCGCCCCGGACGATCACCGGACGGCGTGACCGGTGGCGTCGCCGCCCGGATCGCAGGCATCGGGTGAGCTCCTCCGCACGGAGTCCGCGCACCGGCGGTTTCCGCCGGAGTGGCAGGGGCACTCGCGACTCGCTTTTCTGCTCCGCGGCCCGCGCGTCTCCCGCCGCGCCGCCGGCCCGGGGCAGCCCACGGAGGAGGACCATGACCGAGCTCTCAGAACGCGGCGCCGCAGCCGTGCGGACCGCGTCCGCGGCCTCTCCGGGGCGGGCGCTGCTGCGCTGGACGACCACGACCGATCACAAGGTGATCGGCAAGATGTACATGGTCACGGCTTTCTGTTTCTTCCTCTTCGCCGGTCTGCTCGCCATGGGCATGCGGGCCGAACTCGCCCGCCCCGGGCTGCAGTTCATGAACGAGCACACCTACAACCAGCTGTTCACGATCCACGGCACCATCATGATGCTGCTCTTCGCGACGCCGATGTTCGCGGGCTTCGCGAACGCGGTGATGCCGTTGCAGATCGGCGCCCCCGATGTGGCCTTCCCCCGCCTGAACGCCCTGTCGTACTGGATGTATCTCTTCGGCGGACTGATGGTCGTCTCGGGGTTCGTGATCCCCGGTGGCGCCGCCGCTTTCGGCTGGTTCGCGTACGCACCTCTGAACAGCGCGTACAACTCGCCCGGCGCGGGCGCTGACCTGTGGGTGATGGGTCTCGTGGTGGCCGGTGTGTCGACGACGCTCGGCGCCGTCAACTTCGTCACCACGATCCTGTGCCTGCGCGCCCCGGGGATGACGATGTTCCGGATGCCGATCTTCACCTGGAACATCCTCTTCACGTCGATCCTGGTGCTGCCCGCCTTCCCGGTGCTCACCGCGGCCCTGCTCGCCCTTGAGACGGACCGGAAGTTCGGGGCGCACGTCTTCGACGCGGCCAACGGGGGTGCCCTGCTGTGGCAGCACCTGTTCTGGTTCTTCGGCCACCCGGAGGTCTACATCGTCGCCCTGCCGTTCTTCGGGATCGTCTCGGAGATCATTCCGGTGTTCTCCCGCAAACCGCTCTTCGGTTACGTTCCGCTGATCGGTGCGACCATCGCGATCACCATGCTGTCCGCCGTCGTCTGGGCGCACCACATGTTCGCCACCGGCGCGGTGCTCCTGCCGTTCTTCTCCCTCATGTCGTTCCTGATCGCCGTGCCCACCGGCATCAAGTTCTTCGCCTGGATCGGCACGATGCGCAGAGGGTCGCTGTCGTTCGAGACCCCGATGCTGTGGGCGATGGGCTTCCTGACGTCGTTCCTGCTGGGCGGTCTGAGCGGGGTGCTCATCGCCTCGCCGCCGCTCGACTTCCACGTCACCGACTCGTACTTCATCGTGGCGCATCTGCACTACGTCCTGTTCGGCACCGTCGTCTTCGCCATGTTCGGCGGCTTCTACTTCTGGTGGCCCAAGTTCACCGGGAAAATGCTCGACGAGCGCCTCGGCAAGGTGCACTTCTGGCTGCTGTTCCCCAGCTTCCAGCTCACGTTCCTGGTGCAGCACTGGCTCGGCGAGGAGGGCATGCCACGCCGGTACGCGGACTATCTGCCCGCCGACGGCTTCACGCTCCTCAACACGCTGTCGTCGACCGGCGCCTTCCTGCTCGGGGTCTCGACCCTGCCGTTCCTCTACAACGTGTGGCACACGGCCAGGTACGGCAAGAAGGTTTCCGAGGACGATCCCTGGGGCTTCGGACGGGGGCTGGAATGGGCGACGTCCTGCCCCCCGCCCCGCCACAACTTCGTGGCCCTGCCGCGGGTGCGCTCGGAGTCCCCCGCCTTCGACCTGCACCACCCCGAGATCATCCGGCTGGCGAAGGAAGAGGGCCAACGATGAAGGTCGAAGCGTTCCTGTTCGGCGGCGTCGCGGCGTTCTTCGCGGGCTCCGCCGTCCTCTACGGCTACTGGTCCCACTGGGACCCGCCCGGCACGGCGGCGCTGGTGGTGGCGTTCCTGATGGCCGCCATGATCGCGTTCTTCTGCGGGACGCACTACCGGCGCAAGGGGCGCCGCCCGCAGGACCGCGGCGACGCCGAAGTGGCGGACGGCGCGGGGCCGTTGGAGTTCTTCCCGGCCAAGAGCCCGTGGCCCGTCGTCACCGCCTTCGGCTTCGCCCTGCTGAGCACCGGGGTCGTCTTCGGGCTGTGGCTCTTCCTCATCGGGTTCGGGGTGCTGGCTCGCGGTGTTCTGGGGATGGTGTTCCAGTACGCGGGCCGGGGTGACCGTCAGGAGGGCTGAGCGGCGCCCGGGGCGCTCCGGGACGGAACGTCTCGACCGGGCGGTGCTCGCTCTCGTAGCCCCCTGTGACGGACTGCCGAACCTCCCCCGTCTCCTGGCCCTCCTCCAGGGCCTCCTGCTCCGCCCGCAGCAAGGCGAGGCACAGCCAGCGCGTCACCACGAACGCCACGACGGGGGCCACCACCAGGGCGATGCGCAGGATCCAGGTCAGCGCGTTGACCGAGATCCGGAATGTCTGGGCCACCACGTCGTTGCCGCCGGCCAGCAGCAGCACGCCGAAGAAGGTGATGCCGGCGACGCCGAGGCCGGTGCGGACGGGGCGTTCGCGGGGCCGGTCGCAGAGGTGCTGCTCCTGGTGCCACTCGCCCGTCACCCGCTGTTCCACGAACGGGTACAGGTACAGGACGAGGAAGAGCAGCAGGGGCAGTACGACCGCCGGGAGCAGCACGTTCCACATGATGGTGTGCCCGGCGATGTTCGTCTCCCACGGCGGTACGAGCCGTAGCGCGCCCTCCAGGAAACCGACGTACCAGTCGGGCTGGGAGCCGGTCGACACCTGGTCGGGGCGGTAGGGGCCGTACACCCACACGGGGTTGATCTGGGCGATCCCGCCGAGCAGGGCGAGCACACCGAAGACCATGAGGGACAGACCGCCGGAGGAGGCGATGAACTGGGGGAAGAACGGTTTGCCGACGGCGTTGCGGTTCGTCCTTCCCGGGCCGCGCCACTGGGTGTGCTTCAAGTAGACGACCAGGATCAGATGGACGGTGACCAGAGCGATCAGCGCGCCGGGCAGCACCAGGATGTGCAGGCCGTAGAGCCTGGAGATCATGTCGTGGCCGGGGAACTCGCCCCCGAACACGAACATGCTCACGTACGTGCCGACCACCGGGATCGACAGCATGATGCCCTGCGCGATACGGAGTCCCGTCCCGGAGAGCAGGTCGTCCGGGAGCGAGTAGCCGGCGAAGCCCTCGGCGAGCGCGAGCGTGAACAGGGTGACGCCGATCAGCCAGTTGACCTCGCGGGGCCTGCGGAAGGCGCCGGTGAAGAAGATCCTCAGCAGGTGCACACCGATCGCCCCGACGAAGACCAGAGCCGCCCAGTGGTGCATCTGCCGGACCAGGAGCCCGCCCCGGATGTCGAAGCTGATGTGCAGGGTGGAGTCGAACGCCTCCGACATCCGCACCCCTCGCAGCGGCACATATCCGCCGCTGTACGTCACCTCGCGCATCTCCGGCTTGAAGAACAGGGTGAGCCACACCCCGGTCAGGACCAGCACGAGCAGGCTGTACAGCGCCAACTCGCCCAGCAGGAACGACCAGTGGTCGGGAAAGGCCTTGCGGAGCAGCCGTCCGCCGCCGTCCGTCGTCGGCAGCCGGGCATCGACCGCGTCCGCGAAACGCTCGCCGGGCGAACGGGGCGATTCGGTCCCCGACGCTCCCTCGTGCCGGTGGGATCGCGCCGCCCTCATGTCGCCCCCGGCCCAGGCCCAGGCCCATGGAGCCGCTCGCACCGCTCGTCCCTCACGGACGCCTCCCTCCGCACGCACTCGCGGCGCGCTCGTGCTCGTGCCGTGCCGGCAGATCGCGGCGGGCGAGTACCCCGACTGCGCGGAACAGTCGCGCGGCGGCCGAACCGGTGCGAGCCGGGTGCCAGGGACACGTACCGGGTCGCTCCGCGGACGGAGCCACCGGCTACTCCCACCCTCTCCCGCCGGTCACGCCGAGCGACATCCCTGCGCGCCCGAACGGGGGTCCGGCGCTCCTCGAACCGCCCTCGCCGAAGCCTCGGTGTGCGTCACGAGTCGGCTTCCCCGCTTCGGGCCTGCGGGGGTACCGCCTCCTGCAGCTCTTGTGGTCCGTCGTCGTGTTCGGCGTCGTGGCGGGCCAGCAGGGACAGCAGGTCGGCCACCGTCAGGCCCGCCTCGGCGGGGTGGCGCAGGATGGTCCCTTCCTGGACGCGGTAGGCGTTGGAGCGGCCCTGACGCGTGTGGGTGAGAAAGCCGCTCTCCTCCAGGTCGGACACGATCTTCTGGACCGCCCGTTCGGTGAGACGGCAACGCGCGGCGATGTCACGGATGCGGGTGGTGGGATCCGCCGAGATCGCGGCCAGCACTCGTGCGTGGTTGGTCAGGAACGTCCAACCGGTGTGTGGCTCCGGTGCTTGGTGCATGCGCACAGCCTACGCCCCTTGATTCACGCATTAAGAAGAGTGAAACAGGATTCGTGTATGATTTGACGTGCGATCGCGTTCGAACGGAGCCTTGACGGGCACGAGGTGGACACGTACGGATGCCAATGGAGCGGCTGCCATGTCAGAACGTGCATCTACGACGCGCCGCACGGCGGGAGACGGGACCGTCTTCCCGGAGCCCGTCCCGCCATGGGGCGGCCCCGTGGAGGCGTCGGGCGCACTCGACCTCCTCACCGAACAAGCCCTGTACGACGCTCTGCGCGAAGTCCTCGGCCGATCGGTACGCGGAATCGACCTCGATCTGAGCGGGATCGACCTCTGCGACTGCGCCGGCCTCAACGCGTTGCTGCGCGTACGCCGACAGGCCCGCGACGAGAACAGCGCGTGCGCCCGACAGCAGCCGGATGCGTCGTCCGGCCCGACACCCCACCCCTGGAAGGAATCCGTGTCCCTCGGCGAAGCGCACCACGATCCGCGCATCGAACTCGTTCAGCTGCGACGGGCCATGCAGACACGGCCCGTGATCGATCTCGCCCGCGGAGTGCTGATGGCGTCCTTCGGACTCTCCCCGGAGCAGGCCTGGGAAGTCCTCGTCACGGTCTCCCAGAACACGAACACCAAACTGCACCACGTGGCCGAAGAGATCGTCGGCGCCACCACCGGACCCCCGCTCGGCGAAGCCCTCCAGCGGCAACTGGCCGCGACGGTCGCCGCCCTTTCGCGGACTCCGACGGCGGAATCCGGCGAAGTCTGAACCTCAACAGGCCCTTTCCGCCACGCCGTTGACCTTCCTGTCGGCACCCTTCCGTTTCCGGCCGTCCGGCACGGGCACTCGGGCCGAGATCCGGACGGACAAGCCGAATTCGGACAGGTCATCGAGGAGGCGTTCATGGAATGGGCTCGGCGGGCCGCCTGCGCTCATGAGGACCCGGAGCTGTTCTTCCCCCTCAGTTCCACAGGCCCGGCGCTACGGCAGGAACGCGCCGCCAAACGCGTCTGCCTCCGTTGCCCAGTGATCCGGCAGTGCCTCGACTGGGCGATGGACAGCGGCCAGGCACACGGCGTCTGGGGCGGAACGAGCGAGCGGGAGCGCGCCGAACTGCGCAGGACGGCCGCTCTGGTGGACGCGCACGAGTCAACGCCTTGAGGCCCTACGTCTGCCAGGTCCCTTCGGTGATCGAGGACGGGTCGGTGCCGGCTGCTCCGGGGTGATGAGCCACCACGGCTCGAACTCAAGCTGCGCTCCGGGCCAGCGCGGGGATGATCCCGCCGGCGAGGATCGCCTCGCGTTGCCGGGGCGAGAGGTGGTGGTGGAGCCCGTAGGTCTCGTCACGGGTGATGTTGTGGACGGTCAGGGTGGACGGGCTGTCGGGGGCGAGGGCCCGGTGCAGTCCCTCGATGCGGAGCCGGTCGCCCCGCTCGATGCGGTCGCGGTCGCCGGCGTCGTCGAACTCGGCAGGCAGGACACCGAAGTTGGCGAGGTTCTGCCGGTGGATGCGGGCGTAGGACTGGGCGAGGACGGCGCGCAGTCCGAGGTGGCGCAGGGTGATCGCGGCGTGTTCGCGGGAGGAGCCCTGGCCCCAGTTCTCGCCGGCGACGATCACGTGTCCGCCGTGGTCGCGGAGTTCGGCGGCGCGGTGGGGGTAGTCGGCGTCGAGCCGGGTGAGGGTGAACTCGGCGAGCTTGGGGACGTTGGAGCGGTAGGGCAGGGCTTTGGCGCCGGCCGGGGAGATCTCGTCGGTGGAGACGTCGTCGCCCGCCTTGATCAGGACGGGTGCGTCGATGGTGTCGGGCAGCCGGGTCGAGGTCGGGCAGGGCGGAGATGTTGGGCCCGCGTACGAGCCGTATCCCGCCGGCCTCGTCCGGAGGCAGGGGCGGTTCCAGCATGGCCGTGTTGACCGTGGCCCGCTCGGGCAACTCCACCGCCGGGTACGGCACTTGGCGGTCGGCGGCCCAGTCGCGCGGGTCGGTGATCGTCCCGGTGAGCGCGGACGCGGTCGCGGTCTCGGGTGAGCAGAGCCAGACCGCGTCGTCCTCGGTGCCGGAACGGCCGGGGAAGTTGCGCGGGAACGTACGCAGTGAGTTGCGGCCGCTTGTCGGCGCCTGCCCCATGCCGATGCAGCCCAGGCAGCCGGCCTGGTGCAGTCGCGCACCGGCCGCCACCAGGTGGAAGGTGGCCCCGGCGCGGGTGAGGTCCTGGAGGATCTCGCGGGAGGTGGGGTTGACGTCGAAGCTCACGCCCGGGGCGGTCTGACGGCCGCGGGCCATGGCCGCGGGCACCATGAAGTCACGCAGCCCCGGATTGGCCGAGGAGCCGATCACCGCCTGCTCGACCGGCTCGCCCGCCACCTCCCGTACCGGTACCACATTGCCCGGTGAGGTGGGTTTGGCGATCAGCGGCTGGAGGGCGGAGAGGTCGATCTCCTCCTCCAGGTCGTACCGCGCGTCGGGCCCGGCGGTGAGCTCGCGGAAGTCCCGCTCCCGGTCCTCGGCCCGCAGGAAGGACCGTACGGCGTCGTCGGCGGGGAAGACCGAGGTGGTGGCGCCGAGTTCGGCACCCATGTTGGCGATGACGTGCCGGTCCATCGCGGTCAGACGGTCCAGGCCCGGACCGTGGTACTCCAGGATGCGGCCGACCCCGCCCTTGACCCCGTGGCGGCGCAGCAGTTCGAGGATCACGTCCTTGGCGCTGACCCAGTCGGGCAGGGCGCCGGTGAGCCGGATGCCCCAGACCTGCGGCATCCGCACGTACAGCGGCTGCCCGGCGATCGCCAGCGCCACCTCAAGGCCGCCGACGCCGATGGCCAGCATCCCCAGCGAACCGGCCGCGCACGTGTGGGAGTCCGACCCGGCCAGGCTCCGGCCCGGCACGCCGAAGTGCTGCATGTGGGTGGGGTGCGAGACGCCGTTGCCGGGTTTCGAGTACCACAGGCCGAAGCGGCGGGCCGCGGACCGGAGGAAGACATGGTCCTCGGCGTTGCGCTCGTCCGCCTGGAGGATGTTGTGGTCGACGTACTGCACGCTGACCTCGGTGCGCACCCGGTCGAGGCCGAGGGCCTCCAGCTCCTGCATCACCAGCGTCCCGGTGGCGTCCTGGGTGAGCGTCTGATCGATCCGCAGACCGATCTCCTCGCCGGGGATCATCCGCCCCGTCACCAGGTGCTCCTCGATGAGCCGGTGCGCCACCGTGCCGCCGGCCTTCCGCTGGGCCACCATCCCGCCGACCTCCTGTCGCCGTTTTTGGACCGACTCACGCGTACCCGGCATGCCGAGTCCTGAACGGGCCGGGCCTCACAGCAGAGTGGGACGGAGCCGCGGCGGGCGCGTCGCGCCGACGGACGCGTTCCTGCCGTACGGGACTACGGGAGGTCGTCGTCCTCGTCCGGGATCCGGTGGACGGCGGCTTCCTCGGCGGAGGCCGCGCCACCGTCGATGCCCACGTCCTGGGCGAGCATGTCCTTCTCGGTGTCCCCGTGCGCGCCCTCGTCCGGAGCCACCAGGCGGCCGGCCCGGTCCGCTCCCACCTCGTCGTCCAGCGGCTCACCCTCCCCGCCCGCGAGGTCCCCCAGGCCGTCGCCCGTACCGGGCTCGTCGAGCGCCGGATCGGTGCGCTCCTCGGCCAGCCTCCGGTCCAGGCTCTCGCCCTCCCGCTGCTCCCGCGCCGTCGTGCCCTCGTGCTCCACGGCGAGCGGACGCTCGGGCGGCGACCAGCCCTCCTCGTAGGGGTCGCCGCCCCGGTCGCTGAGCGTGTCCTCCGGATCGAGGACGCCCTCGTCCTCCCGGCCGCCGGGCCCCTCGGGCTGGTAGACCTCGTCACCCATGACGTCGTCCTGGTTCCGGCTCTCCATGGTGCGTGTACCTTCCGCCTGGATTCAGGTGCCTGCACTGCCTCCACCCCGCGTATCCAGTCCGGCTCCGCCCACACGCGCGGCCCGCCGGAGTGTGTGCCGGTGCGGGGCGGGTACCCGCGCCGGCCGGAGGGGCAAGACCCCGGAACCTGAAGGAGGCCCGAATGACCAGCAGCACGGAGACCGGCGGCACCACGGGCACGCCGGACAAGGACTACAACCTGATCTGGTATGTGGAAGCGTGCTTGAACAACGCGCTGCGTCTGGAGACGTACATCGCGGACGCGGAGCGCGAGAAGGACACGGAGGTCGTGGACCTGTTCCGCAAGGCCCAGGCCGACAGCCGCAAGGGCGCCGACATCGGCAAGCGGCTGCTGCGTTCGCGCCTGGACGGAGCCTGAGCGGCTCTTGTCCACAGGCTGGTGCCGCGTCCGGTGTGAGGCTACGCCGGACGCGGCATGCGCGCGTGACCCACGAAGCGGTCACCGGTCACCGGGTCACCGAGAGGGCCGGCCTGCCCCGGTTCTGCCCGTCAGGGGAACAAGTCCTTCCCGTCAGGGGAACAAGGCGACACCGATGACGATCAGCGCGATGACGCCGATGACGAACGCCGCGACCAGCCAAGGACTGCGGTGCTTCACGGGAGCCTTGGGTTTGCCCCCGCGCGGCCGATCCTCCGGCAGCGTGGGGTGGGCCGGGCGGTCCCGTGAGTAGAGTTCCTCGTCCCGCCGGTTGTCCATGAGAACTCCTTCCTGGTCCCGTGAGCCCCACCGCACCGGCTTCCGGCCGGGCGGCAGAGGGCTTCTCATGAGCATCGAGTCCCCCTCATCGGCCACGGCAACCTCACTTGTTCATTCCAGGGCGATGGCCGGGCGGCGGTCCAGGTAGGCGCACGGCGGGGGGTTGAAGAATCGTGCCGACACGTTGGTCATTGGGCGCTCGGCGCCGATGGCCACCGCGTAGCGACCCTCTGCGTGGCACGGGCGCGTCACCTGGACCAAAACGGCTCTCTCGGGTGCACATCGTGCCGGCGCCGCGCCTTCGGTGATCGCGACGAGGAGGTGACCGGCGCCGGTGTCGACGCTCCGCAGGGTCAGCGAGAGGTCGAGAGGATCAGCGGCCAGTTTCCCGCCGGGCTCCCCTTCGCTCAGCAGTACGGCCTCCGTCGTAGCCGCTGGTGACCTGTCGGCCTACGCGGACGCCGGCCACCTGGTGCGGCCGGGCTTCAGGCGGGTCGGCGGATGGCGTGCACGGCCGTGTCGTAGAGGTCGAACAGGTCGACCCGCCCGCCGAGGCGCGCCCACTCCTGGTTCGCTGCCTGTAGGCAGGTGATCGCCGCGGCCGCGATCGCGCGCGCCTGGAGGGACGGGTGCTCGGAATCGGGCAGTCGCGGTTCGATCAGTGGTGCGAGCAGGTCCTGCCAGCGAGCCTGCTTCTCGGCGTGGCCGGCGCGCAGCGACTCGTTGTCGAACAGGAGGGTGACCAGTTCGAGGCGGTGCTCGGGGGTGGTTTCGATCTCCTCGACCACCTGGAATGCCGCGCGCAGCGACGCCCAGCAGTCCTCGTCGTTCGGGCGCTGCGCGAACCGCTGTGCGATCAGCTCGCCCTGTTCGGACAGGCCGCCGAGCGCGAGGTCCTCCTTGCTGGGGAAGTAGTTGAACAGTGTCCGCCGGGAGACTCCTGCCGCGGCGGCGACCTCCTCCAGCGTCGTGTTGTCGTACCCCTGGGCGGCGAACAGTTCGACAGCGTTCCGGGCGAGCAGGGAACGGACCACGGAGCGGGTCTGCTCACGAATGGATGTCTGTTTCCGGGCCATGCACCGATGGTACATGGCTTCATCCGATGCATCTGTTTGCACTCAGTGCAAAATCGTGCGTAGAGTGAATGGCATGACAAGGATCGACTATCGCCACCAGACCGTCATCGTCACCGGGGCCAGCTCCGGCCTCGGCGCGGAGTTCGCGCACCAACTGGCCCGCCGCGGCGCGAACCTCGTGCTCGTCGCACGCCGGGCGGACCGGCTTCAGAGCCTGGCCGACGAACTCACCCGCACCCACGGCGTCACGGTGACCGTCATCGCCCGTGACCTCGGCCAACCCGACGCCGGCCGCACACTGCGCGCCGAGCTCGAATCGCGCGGCATCCACGCCACCGGCCTGGTCAACAACGCGGGCTTCGGCACCCACGACGCCTTCCGGGACGAGGATCCCGAGCGCCTGCAAAGCATGATCGCGCTGAACGTCGCCGCCCTCGTCGACCTCAGCCACGCCTACATCGACCCGCTGACCTCCGCAGGCAACGGCTTCCTGATCAACGTCGCGAGCCTCCTGGGCTACCAGCCCACCCCGTACCTGAGCGTCTACGGCGCCACCAAGGCATTCGTGCTCAGCTTCACCGAAGCGCTGTGGGAGGAGACCCGCGGCACCGGCCTGCGCGTCCTCGCCGTGTGCCCCGGCGCGGTGGAGACCGAGTTCTACGACGCCGCCGGCAGCCAGTCGGCCGACTACGGATCGAAGCGCGCCACCGCCGACCACGTCGTGAAGACGGCCCTCGCCACCCTCGACCGCCGCTCCGCACCGCCATCAGTCATCACCAACGGCCGCCCCCTCGCCCTCGCCGGCAAGGTCCTGCCCCGGCGCCTGATCGTCCGCGCGATGGGCTGGACGGCACGACGCGCCATGCACGCGTAGCTCCACGCGTCGCCAGACCGCCACGGGCGTGGGGACCATCGATCGTGGGGACCATCGATACCGCCGTGGCGCCGGGCATTTGATCCGGGGACGCCGATGGGGGGGGCGCGGACCCGGACGACACGAAGTTCCTCCGAGAGACGAGACAAGAGAACGCCATGGCCGATCGCCTCCCCGCAGCGGACCTGCGGAACATCGTCGCCGCCCTGCGCGCCGAACGCACCGAGATGCTCGACTTCACCAGCACCCTCAGCGACGAGGAGTGGGCGGCGCCCAGCGCGGCGGCGGGATGGCGCATCGCCGACGTCGTCGCCCACATCGGCGCGACAGCAAGGAACTGCTACACGCCTCCCGGACTGGACACGCTCCGCGCCACCAGCCTCGAACAACTCAACGAAGGCTCCGTCGACCGGCGGCGCGGCTGGAGCCGGGCACAGGTCACGGCCGAGTACACCCGCGCCACCCGCCGAGCGGCCACGCTCCTCGACCTCGTCCGACGCACCCCCGCCGCCCGGCTGCGCCTACCGCTCGTCGAACTCGGACGCTACCCCCTGGGCCTGCTGATCGGCGGCGCCCTCGTGTTCGACCACCACACCCACCTGCGCCACGACATGGCTCCGGCACTCGGCCGGCCCACGCCGCCCACTGACGCCGACCGGATGCGAGCGGTCATCACGTGGATGCTCGCCGTGCTGAGCAATCAGGTCGGCCAGGCGCCGGTCGCCGGGCTCGACGCCCGTGTCGCCCTGACGCTCACCGGCCCCGGCGGCGGAACATGGTGGATCGACGAGGCAGGCGTGCTCGCCCCGTCCAGCGGCCCGGTCGCCGCGCACGTCACCGCCCTCGCACTGACCTTCCCCGACTGGGGCACCCAGCGGTCATCGTGGCGCGACCACGACGTGACCGTCACCGGCGACACCGAACTCGCCACCCGTCTCCTCGACGCCGTCAACGTCATCTGACGGCCTCGCCCGGGTTGACTCGGTCATTGGGACTCCTCGTCGGGCAGCGTGCTCAGCAGATCGGCCATCACCCCTCGGCTCCTCGGCCCGCCGCAGCGACCTGATGCAGCGTACGGCCGCTGCGCACCGAGCGGGCCCGGCGCGGATCCGGGGTCGCCCGGCCCTCGCTGCGGGCCCGTTCGTCCTTGGCCTTCACCAGCAGCCAGACCTCGCCCTTGCCGTCCTTGCCGCCACCCCGGAACCGGGTGAGCGCGTACTCGCCGCGCAGCTTCGAGCCGTCGAGCCGAAAAGTGATGTGTCCGCGTCCGAGCGCCTCGTCGAACGGGACGGGCCGGCCGTGCCGGTCATGGCTCAGTGGCCGGTAGGTGCCGTGATCCCAGACGATGACCGTGCCCCCGCCGTACTCACCCTCGGGAATCACGCCCTCGAACTCCTCGTACTCCAGCGGATGGTCCTCGGCGGGCACGGCGAGCCGTTTGTCGCCGGGGTCGGTGGACGGTCCCTTCGGCACGGACCAGGACTTCAGCACGTCGCCGACCTGAAGACGGAAGTCGAAGTGCATCGTGCTCGCGTCATGGATCTGCACCACGAACCGCGGCTCCTCGTCACGGGTACCCGGCCGGCCACGGGGTTCCTTCGTCCGGTCGAAGTCCCGTTTGCCCCGGTAGTTCCGCAGCGGGTCCTCACCAGCCATGTCGAGCCGCCTTTCCGCGCCTTTTGAGGCCGGGTACCCACCCCCTCCTGGGTGACCCCTGCGAAGGCACGTCAGGCCAGGGTCGACGGCACTCGCGCGCAGGTGGAAGACCGGTGCCGCGAGTGCCGCCGCCTTCACGGCCGCGAGTGTCAGCAGTCCGCTTCGTCGGGGGCGACGGACTCGCGTTGTGCGGTCTGTGCCACGCGGGCGAGCAGGGTGCGCAGTTCGAGGGCGTCGTGGGCGTCCAGGTCGGTGAGCAGGCGGGCCTCGGCGGCGGCGAGGCTTCGTCGTACCTGGTCGAGGCGGGTGCGTCCGGTGTCGGTGATGAGGACCTGGCGTGCGCGGCGGTCGCGCGGGTCGGGCCGCCGGGTGACCAGCTCGTGCGCTTCGAGGTCGTCGAGCAGATAGGTCATCACGGTGCGGTCGAGGCTGACCGCTTTCGCGAGGGCGAGCTGCGAGGGCGGTTCGCCGCCGGTGAGGGCGACCAGGACGAGATAGGCGCGCGCGCCTCCGGGCAGGTCGGCGACGGACTCCGTGGCCACGCGGCGGAACGCCGAGGAGACCATGCGGATCGCCCAACCCAGGTCGGTGTCCAGCGCCAGGTCTGCCGCCTCGCCGCCCGGCTTCTTCTTCTGGGACATGGATGCGCTCACTCCCGCACCCTAGCATGATGCGCTTCATGGCAGATGTTCTTGCGAACAGAACATCTGCCATGCATAGTGAATTGTGCACCGGGCGGAGTGCGGGTGATCCGCACAGCCGCCATGACGACCACCGCAGGGACTGAAGATGAGCACCAGCACCGTTTTGCAGGGCCGTACCGCGCTCGTGACCGGGGCGACCTCGGGGATCGGCAAGGCCGTCGCGCACAACCTGGCCCGTCAGGGCGCCGAGGTCGTGCTGCACGGCCGGGACCGGACGCGGGGCGAGGCCCTGGTGAAGGAGATCGCGGCCGAGGGCGGCAGCGCCCGTTTCGTCGTCGCCGACCTCTCCGACGCCGCCGACACGCTGCGCCTGGCCTCCGAGGCGGGCGCCGTGGACATCCTGGTGAGCAACGCGGGCCTGTACGAGTTCGCCCCGACGGCCGCGACCGACGCGGCGGGCTTCGACCGGCACATCGCCGTCAACACCCGCGCCCCGTTCCTCCTGGTCGGCGCGCTGGCGCCGGGCATGGCCGAGCGCGGCCGGGGGTCGATCGTGATCGTCGGCTCCAGTGCGGCCCGTCAGCCCGCCCCGGTCGGTGCGGCATACGGCGCCTCCAAAGCCGGGGTGGAGATCCTCACCCGCTACTGGGCCACCGAGTTCGGCCCGGCCGGTGTCCGGGTCAACACCGTCTCCCCGGGCCCCGTGCACACCGAGGGCACGCAGGCGATGCTCGGTGAGCACATCGCCGTCCTGGACGCGACGAACGCGCGCGGCCGCGCCGGGGACCCCGGCGAGATCGCCGAGATCGTCTCGTTCCTGGCCGGGCCGGCGAGCTCCTACGTCAACGGTGCCGTCCTGTTCGCCGACGGCGGCGAGCGCAGCACTCTGCCCGTCTGATGAACGTCACCGAGGGCGGCATGTGGCACGTCGGGTTCTTCATGGCCCCGCACGTGCCCGAGCTGCTCTTCGACGGCCACGAACCGGAGTTCATCACCGCCACGGTCACCGCCATGTCCACCCCCGGCACCACCACCGCCGACGCCCTGGCCCCTCACGCCGACCGGTTCGCCACGACGGTGACGGAGTTCCTCGGCCGGTCGTCGGGTTTCCCCGGCTGAAGGCCAGTCCCCGAAGGCTCGTCATGCGGCGACGGTCCGACGGGCGTCCCTGTCGGCACGGGCCGCGGAGATCAGGCCGTCGAGCGAGTCGCGGGTGTTCAGCAGTTCCTCGATATGGGCGGAGAGCCGGTCGCGCTCCAGGGCCATCCGGTCCAGCGCGGCGTCGGAGTTCTCGTCGCTGGGCGCGTCGCGGCAGGGCATCAGTTCCATGATGGTGCGGCTGGAGAGCCCCGCCGTGAACAGACGCCGGACGAAGTCCACCCGCTCGATGTCCTGCTCGGTGAAGTGCCGCTGCCCGCCGGCGCTGCGGGTGCTGACGAGCAGTCCCTGCTCCTCGTAGTAACGCAGGGAGCGGACGCTGGCTCCGGTCCGCGCCGCGAGTTCGCCGATCCGCATCTCACCCTCCCGGCGGTTCCCCCGCCCCAGGACTTGCCCCTCACATTGATGTCAGGTTTTAGCGTACCTGTCGGGCCCGCGTTCCCGGGCTTTCGCCAGTGAGAAGGAGTTCCGGCATGACCGGCAGGACCACGCTGTTCGACCGCCACCGCCTCGGCGGTCTGGAGCTGCCCAACCGGGTCGTGATGGCCCCGATGACCCGGGTCCGGGCCGCGCCCGGGAGCCTCGCGACCCCGTCCATGGCCGTCTACTACGCCCAGCGGGCCAGCGCCGGACTGATCGTCACGGAGGGGGTGCAGCCCAGCCTGGTCGGGCAGTCCAACCCGGGGACCCCGGGCCTGTACACCGACGAGCAGGTGGCGTCCTGGCGGCCCGTCACCGACGCCGTGCACGCCAACGGCGGGCGGATCTTCGCCCAGATCATGCACGGCGGCCGGGTCTCGCACCCCGACACCACGGGCCTCCGGCCGGTCGGACCGTCGGCGGTCGCCGCCGTGGGCGAGGTGTTCACCCCGGCCGGGCCACGGCCCGCGCCGGTACCCCGCGCCCTGGACCTCTCCGAGGTGCCCGAGCAGGCCCGCTCGTACGCCGAGGCCGCCCGCCGCGCCGTCGACGCCGGCTTCGACGGCGTCGAACTGCACGGCGCGAACGGCTACTTGATCTCGCAGTTCCTGTCGTCCAACGCCAACCTGCGCACCGATTCCTACGGCGGCCCGATCGCCCACCGCATCCGTTTCGCCGTAGAGGCGGTCGCCGCCACGGTCGACGCGGTGGGCGCGGCCCGCACCGCGATCAGGCTGTCCCCCGGCGGCACCTTCTGGGGCGTGGAGGAGAGGGAAGTGCCGGAGTTGTACGCGGCATTGCTCGCCGAACTCGCCCGCTTCGGCCTCGCCTACGTGCACCTGGAGGCGACCGCCGAGGAGGAGGTGCTGCTCGGGCTGCGCCGCGCGTGGCCGGGCAGCCTGGTCGTGAACCCGGCCGTCCCGATGGGTCCCAAGCAGGCGGACCGGGCCGCCGCCGACCACTGGCTCGGCCTGGGCGCGGACCTGATCAGCTTCGGCCGCGCCTTCATCGCCAACCCCGACCTGGTGGAACGGCTCCGTACCGGTCTGCCGGTCGCGCCCGCCGACCCGGCCACGTACTACCAGGGCGGCGACGCGGGCTATCTCACCTACCCCGCCTACCAGCACACCGCCTGACGGACACGAAGGACGAGGAAGAACCATGAACGCGCTGGACAAGTCCCAGGACGACGCCCGGACCGCCGTCATCATCGCCGGCCGGGTCTTCGTCCCCGCCGAGGACGTCGAGTCGTTCGTCGCCGAGGCACGGGCGACGTCGTACCCGCTCGCCGCGGCGAACCCGGGGAACGTGCTGATCTCGTTCTGTGTGGAGGACGCGGCGACCGGAGCCGTCACGGTGCTCGAACAGTGGGCGTCCCAGGAGGCCCTCGACCGGCACGTCGCCACACCGGAGATCACCGCCCTCCTCACCAAGTGGGGCCCGCGCATACGCAATGAGGTGCGCAGGTTCGCCGCCGACGAGAAGGCCCTCGACTGACGTACAAGGCGTGTTCAGGGGCCGGGCTTTCGTCAGTCGTCGGGCAGGTCCTTCAGTGTCGGGTCCGTGATGCGGGCCGTCAGGGCCTCGGTGAAGCGGTCGGCGCGCAGTACCCGGAAGGGTCTGGAGTGGTAGGGGCGGGTGGTCGGGTCCACGCGGTCGGTCAGGTTGAGTTGGTTGTGGATGTCGGCCGCCGTTTCGTAGGCGTGGGTGAGGTGCTTTTCCCGCGTGTGCCAGTCCGTCGCCGAGAGGGCGGCCGTCAGGACCGGGATCAGGCGGTGGCCGGCCGTCGTGCGGGCGAAGGCCGTGCCCAGCCATTTGTTGTACGGGGGGTAGCGGCGGTCCATGAGGAGGCACAGGCGCATCAGGGTTCGGGTGAGGCCGGCCGCCGCCGTCGCCGAGCCGAGTTCGTCGCCCACCTCGCCGCAGCGGCCCACGAAGGCCTCCTCCTGGGCGATGCGGTTCCACTGGCGGGCCAGGACGTGGAGCCACACGTCGCGGGGGTACCAGCGGAGGGTGTGGCGCAGGGGGCCGAGTTCGTGCAGGCCGTCGTGGAAGACCGCGCCGCCCGTGACCTCGGCCAGGAGCTGGGTGGGCGTCGTCAGCCAGTCGGTCGCGGTGATCTCGTGGGTGGGGTCGAAGCCGAGCGTTGCCGTGAACCACGCCGTGGTGTGGGTGACTTCGACTCTGTGGTGGACCGGGCCGGTCGTGGTGCGCATGACGCGGACTTCGCCGTCGGCCGTCGGGGCGAAGTTCGTCGGGTAGCCGTGGAAGGTCTTCGGGAGGTGCTCGGCGAGGTGGTGTCTGATGCGGCCCGCGTGGCGGGGGACGTCCCGGGGGCGGAGGAAGAGCTGGAGACGCGGGCCCCATTCGTGGTCCGTCGAGCGCGGGGTGTCGTAGCCGAGGACCTCGGAGCCGCTGCCGATGCGCGCGGCGGAGTGCGGGATGTCGGGGGCGGCGTCTTCGAGGAGCGGGCGGACGGCTTCTGTGTAGAAACGGCGGGAGAGTTCGAGGCCGGGTAAAAAAGTTGGCATATTCGTGAAGCTCATGCACCGACCCTGCCCAGTCTCGCCATGATCGTGCGCGCGAATTTTCGCCGCTGCCCCCTCAACTCCCCGCCATGGACGCCCGGTCGAGCAGTCCGGCAGGTGGACCATCGGTCACCCGTGCCGTCCCAGCTCCCTCAACGCCCCGTCCGTCAGCCGGTACACCGTCCACTCGTCCTGGGGCCGGGCGCCCAGCGCCTCGTAGAAGTCGGTCGCGGGGCGGTTCCAGTCGAGGACGGACCACTCCAGGCGTTCGTAGCCGCGGTCGACGCAGATGCGGGCGAGTTCGGTGAGGAGGGCCTTGCCGTGGCCGGTGCCGCGGGCGGTGGGGCGGACGTACAGGTCCTCCAGGTAGATGCCGTGGACGCCGCGCCAGGTCGAGAAGTTGAGGAACCACAGCGCGAAGCCGACCGGTTCGCCGGTGGTGTCGTCGGTCGCGATGTGGGCGTAGGCGCCCGGGTGTTGGCCGAAGAGCGCCTCGTGGAGCTGCTCCGGGGTCGCCCTCGCCTCCTGGGGTTCCTTTTCGTAGGCGGCGAGTTCGCGGATCAGGGCGTGGATGACGGGGATGTCGGTGGGGGTCGCGGTGCGGATCATGCCGAGAGGGTAGACGCGCTCGGGTCCTTGCCGGGGTCGTGGGTCGCGTGCTCCCGGCGCGGCAGCAGCAGCGGGCTCGCCAGCAGCAGGACCCCCGCGATCGCGATCGCCGTGCGCGGGGTGGTCACCGCTGCCAGGAGCCCCCACGTGGCCGTCAGTGTCGCGATCGCCGCGCTGGTGCTGATGGACCAGGCAGTGAGGGTACGGGCCACGCGGTCGGGGGCGGTGTGGGTGAGCCGGGCGGTGGCCAGGAGGGGGTTGAAGACGCCGATGCAGGTCACCAGGCCGAGCTGGACGGCGGTGACCAGGAGCATCCCGGGGACCCCGGGGCGGACGAACGCCAGGCCGACCGGCCAGCACGCGCGCAGTACCCCGGAGACCACCATCACCCTGTGCTGCCCGAACCGGGCCGCGAGCGGGCGCGCGAGGCGGGAGCCGACGAAGCCCCCGGCCCCGGACGAGGCCGCGAGCACGAGCGCGTACTGCCAGGGAGAGAAGCCGAGGTGACCCAGCAGGAGTACGGCGAGCAGCGGTTCGGCGGCCATGATCAGGCCGTTGACCACCATGGCGTTGAGGAGCAGCGGGCGCAGGGTGGGGTGGGCGAGGATGTAGCGCCAGCCGTCGAGCAGATCGCCCGCGCGCAGCCGAGGCGCACCGCTCCGCTCGGGGCGCGGCTCGGTCCCGCCGATGGCGCGGATGCCCAGCGCCGAGAGCAGATAGCTGACCGCGTCGGCCACCACCGTCGTCACCGGGCCGAACAGGCCGATCGCGACCCCGCCGAGCGGCGGCCCGAGCATGGTCGAGGTCCAAGTCGTGGACTCGAAGCGGGAGTTCGCGACCAGCAGGTCCTCCGGCGGCACCAGCGCCTTCAGGTACGAGCCGCTGGCCGCGTTGAACGCGATGTTCGCCGCGGCGACGGTGACGGAGACGACGAGGAGCTGGGCGAAGGTGAGCCCGCCGAGCGCGTAGGCGACGGGGACGGTCAGCAGCGCACCGAACCGGGTCAGATCCATCGCGATCATCACCGGCCGCTTGCGGCGGAACTCCACCCACGGCCCCAGCGGTACGGCGACCAGGGCCCCCACCGCCCGCCCCGAGGCGGCCAGCACCGCCACCTGGGTCGGCCCGGAGTGCAGCACGAGGATCGCCATGAAGGAGAACGCGCCGAACCCGAGCCCGGTGCCGTACGAGCTGACCGCGAACGACGCCCACAGCCACCCGAACCGGCGCCCCAGCGCCCGTCTCCTCGCCATCCCCGCCCCACACCCTCTCCGTGGAAATGTGACACTCGCGCCGCGAGTGTCACATTTCCACGGACACCCCTTCCGCCGACCGCGGGCCACCGGCATCCAAGCGAGTGCGGGACGCCGAGATCAAACAACCGACTCGCCGGGAAGCTACAACCCCTGGTTGTACCTGCTGGTGAACGGCGATTGTCAGTGGCCGCCACTATCGTCGCCGACGTGGATCTCGACGCTGTGCGCACCTTCGTGGCCATCGCGGACGCGGGCCGTTTCCAGCATGCGGCCACGGAGTTGTCGATCACCCAGCAGGCCGTCTCCAAGCGGGTCGCCGCCCTGGAGCGGGCCGTAGGCGTACGGCTCTTCGCGCGCACCCCGCGCGGGGCCGAACTGACCGTCGACGGGCGGGCGTTCCTGCCGCACGCCCGCGAACTGCTGCGCGCCGAGGCGCGGGCCTTCGCCTCCGTCCGGCCCGGCCACCGCGCGCTGCGCGTCGACGTGATCGGGCGGGGGCTCGCCCCGGCCGCGCTGCTACGGCACTTCCATCGCGCCCGCCCCGAGATAGAGCTCGACGTCGTGACCCTCTTCGACGCCGACGCGGCCGTGGACGCCATCCGCTCCGGCACGGTCGACGCGTCCTTCCGCGCCGTCACGACGACCGGCCGCCGGCTCCCCGACGACATCGAGGTCAGCCGCGCCTTCGACGAACCCGTCCAGCTCCTCACCGGCCCGGCCCACCCGCTCGCCGCCGCCCGCACCGTCACCCCGGCCGACCTCGTCGGGCACCGGATCTGGATGCCCGGCCTCGTCCCCGGCACCGAGTGGGCCGCGTATTACGACGCGCTCGCCGCCGCGTTCGGGCTCACCATCGAGAGCGGCGGCCCCGACTTCGGCGTGGAGCCACTGCTGGACACCATCGCCGGTTCGCGTTCACTGGCGACCTTCGTCGGCGAGCAGACCCGCCTGGTCTGGCCCGCCGGCCACGACCTGCGCCGTATCGCCGTACGGAATCCGACCCCGGTCTACCCGCACTCCCTGGTCCGGCACCGCGACAACCGGCACCCCGCGCTGGCCGCCCTCCGCGATCACCTCCACGACGGCGGCGGGCCCGGCCACTCCGACGACACGGAGACCTGGACACCGGCCTGGGCGTGAAAACAGACCCAGGGCCTGTCCGGCGGATCATGCCGCAGACGCGGGGCGTGGCACGCACTCCCCCACTGCCTTAAAGGCGTGGGGGGACCCCCAGCGGCGTTGTCGTCGGTTGCCGACGCTCCGCGTCGCCGCCCTCCTCCGCCTTGCAGCTGCACGCACCACGCCCCGCTCACCCGCGCTGATCAGGCACCGCCGATTTCCTGCGACCTGATCCGCCGGACAGGCCCTAGCCGCGCAGCCGCCGGCCGATCTCCAGGTGGTCCGGTGACGGTGGACGCCCGTCCTCCACCGTCCACAGCGCGTTCTGCAGCACCCGGCCCAGCGTCCAGGCGCGTGCCCGGTCCCGGTCCAGCCCGAGTACCTCCGTCATGGCGTCGAACCGCCACCCGACCTCGTCCGCGTCGAAGCGGTTCCACAGGGCCGGGAGGAGGTCGAAGCCGGGGTCGCCCGCGAGCGGCTTGGGGTCGATGGCGATCCAGGGGGCGCGGTCCGCGGCCAGGACGTTCTCGAAGTGCAGGTCCCAGTGGAGCAGCCGGTCGCCCGGTTCGCCGGCGACCTCGCGCACCGCCGCCGCGCAGTCCGCGAGCAGCCGCCGCTCGGCCGGGTCGCCGACGCGCGGCAGTGCTGCCGGGGTCCGGTGCAGCAACTGCGCCGCGATGTCACCGAGCCGCCGCAGCCCCGCCGGTGCCTCGACGGCCGTCAGCCGGGCCAGCAGCCGGGCGACGACCAGCGTGGCCTCGCGGGAGTCCGGCAGACCCGCCAACACCCGCCCCGAGTCGAGCCGTTCGAGCAGCAGCGTGCCCGTGCCGGCGTCGGCCTCCAGGAGTCGTACGGCCCCGTCGCCGTCCCAGACCCGCAGCGCGACCGGCTCCCCGGCCGTCTCCTCGTCCACCTCCTGGAGCTTGAGCACGGCCGGCGTCCTGTCCGCCCGCAGCACCGGCAGGACCAGCGCGCACCGGCCGTTCATCGACGCTCCGTCGAGGCGCAGCTCCCACTGATCGAGGAACCGCGCGGCCCGCTCCCGGAGGGCGGCGGCGAAGGCCTCTCCGGCCTCCCCGCCGAAACTCTCGTAACTGGCGATCAGCGCGGCCGGAATGTCGATCACGCCTCCGACGATACTTGCGTGCGTGAATCGGCTCATGCGAATTACCCGGGGCCTCCACAGGGTGTGGGCGTACGTCCGCAGCGCCCCCGGCACCTACGTCTGGCTGGCGATCCTCTTCGTCACCACGGTCGCCATGCACCACATGTCGCCGGAGTTCGAGCAGGAGTTCCTGCGGCAGCGCTCCACCAACATCCACGAGTTGTCGAACAACCCGGTGCGGGTGCTGTTCGCGAGCGCGATGTGGATAGACGGGGGCCGCTGGCTGCCGTACGCCGTGCTGTACACGGTGTTCCACGCGCAGGCCGAGCGGTGGCTCGGGACGGCGCGGTGGCTGATGGTGTGTGTGGCCGCGCATGTGCTGGCCTCGTTGATCAGCGAGGGCGCGCTGCTGTGGGCGATCAAGAACGACATGGCGCCGCAGTCGGCCGTCGACACCCTTGATATCGGGGTGAGTTACGCGCTGGCGGGTGTGGTCGGGGTGCTGGCGTACCGGATCGCGGTGCCGTGGCGGTACCCGTATCTGGTGGTCGTACTGGGCGTCTACGGGGTGCCGTTGGAGACCCACCGCACCTTCACCGATCTCGGGCATTTCACCTCCGTGCTGATCGGTCTCGCGTGTTATCCGCTGGTCAGGGGCTGTGGAAAAGCATGGAATCCGAAGGAGACAGTGGCCGCCCTCAGGGGTTAGCGTCCGGACATGAGCAGCTCGGTGAGCGGTGTCGTGAACGGCGGGATCTCCTTCTGGTACGCGGACGACGGCCTCCCGGCGCGACGGGAGCCTCTCGCCGGTGACGCCTCCGCCGACGTCGTGATCGTCGGCGGCGGATACACGGGCCTGTGGACCGCGTACTACCTGAAGAAGGCGGCCCCCTTCCTCCGGGTCACCGTCCTGGAGCAGAAGTTCTGCGGCTACGGCGCCTCGGGGCGCAACGGCGGCTGGCTGTACAACGGCGTCGCGGGGCGCGACCGGTACGCGAAACTCCACGGCCGCGAAGCCGCCGTACGCCTCCAGAAGGCGATGAACGACACGGTCGCTGAGGTCGTCAGGGTTGCGGAGGAGGAGCGGATCGAGGCCGACATCCATCGGGGTGGCGTGCTCGAAGTCGCTTGTACGCCCGCACAGTTGGCGCGGCTGAAGGACTTCCACGAGCACGAGCTGTCGTACGGCGAGACCGACCGCGAGCTGTACGGCGCCCGTGAGACCGCCGAGCGGATCCGGGTCGTGGACGCGGTCGGGTCGACGTGGACGCCGCACGGGGCGCGGCTGCACCCGGTGAAGCTGGTGAAGGGGCTCGCGGCGGCGGCCGAGGCGCTGGGGGTCACCATCCACGAGTCGACGCCGGTGACGGAGATCCGTCCCCAGCACGCCGTCACGCCGTACGGCACCGTCCGCGCGCCCTACGTCCTGCGCTGCACCGAGGGCTTCACCGCGAGCCTCAAGGGGCAGCGGCGGACCTGGCTGCCGATGAACTCCTCGATGATCGCGACCGAACCGCTCACCAACGCGCAGTGGGAGTCGGTGGGTTGGGGCGGTCTGGAGACGCTCGGTGACATGGCGCACGCGTATATGTACGCGCAGCGGACCGCCGACGGGCGGATCGCGTTGGGTGGGCGAGGGGTGCCGTACCGCTTCGGGTCGAGGACCGACAACGACGGGCGGACGCAGGCGGCGACGATCGAGGCGCTGCGCGAGATCCTCGTCCGGTTCTTCCCCTCGCTCGCGGGGCTGCGGATCGAGCACGCCTGGTCGGGGGTCCTCGGGGTGCCGCGCGACTGGTGCGCGACGGTGACGCTGGACCGGTCGACCGGGCTGGGG
>NZ_JBXVPZ010000071.1:0-29961 GCF_057961495.1 Streptomyces sp. P5F9
GGGGTGGGAGCGGAGCGGCCGCCGGCCGGCGGCCGCTCCGCTCCCACCCCCGCGCCGTCCCATCTCCCGCCGGACATCGCCGACTTCGTGGGCCGCACCGAGCAGATCGCCTGGGCCGCCTCGCTGGTGGGCGGGGTCGACGAGGCGGGCCGTACCGCTCCGCCGATCGGGGTGATCTCCGGCCGGTCCGGCACGGGCAAGACCGCGCTCGCCGTGCACATCGGCCACCGTATGTCCGAACTCTTCCCGGACGGCCGCCTGTTCGTGGACCTGCGGGCGGCCGACACCGCGCCGCTGCAGCCCGCCGACGCCCTCGCCCGGCTGCTGCGCGCCATGGGCGCCGCCCCCGAGACCCTGCCGACCTCGGTCGAGGAGCTGACGGGGCTGTACCGCACCCACATCGGACACCGGCGCGTCCTGCTGATCCTGGACAACGCGGCGGGCGAGGCGCACGTACGGCCCCTGCTGCCCCCCGGTCCGGGCTGCGCCGTCCTCGTCACCAGCCGGCGCCGGCTGGTGGCGCTGGAGGGCTCCGCCCACCTGGACCTGGCCGTGCCCGGTCAGGCGGAGGCGCTCGAACTGCTGCGCCGGGTCGCCGGTCCTGACCGCACGGGCGCCGAGCCGGAGCGGGCCGCGGAGATCGTCTCGCTGTGCGGGCGGCTGCCGCTGGCCGTGCGCATCGCGGGCGCCCGGCTGGCGGCCCGCCCGCACTGGGCGCCCGGCCGGCTCGCCGACCGGCTGCGCGACGAACGCCGCCGGCTGAGCGAACTGCGCGCCGGGGACCTGGAGTTGCGCACCAGCCTCGAACTCGGCTACGCCGACCTGGAGTTGCCGGAGCGCCGGGCGCTGCGCCGGCTGGCCCTGCTCGACCTGCCGGACTTCGCGGCCTGGATCGCCGCCCCGCTGCTGGACATCGGCACGGAGGAGGCCGAGGAGGCGGTGGAGCGGCTGGTGGACTGCCACTTCATCGATGTGATCGGCGTCGACGGGACGGGACGCAGCCGGTACCGCATCCATGACCTGGCCCGCGAACACGCCCGCGAGCGCTGTCTGTCCGAGGAGAGCCCGGAGGAGCGTACGGCGGCCGTGCTGCGGCTGGTGGCGTCCTGGCTGGGTCTCGCCGAGAAGGCGGCCGCCCTCGGCCCGGGCGGAGCCGCCCGGCGCTTCCCCGAACCGGCCGCCGTACGGCCCCTCGACGCGGAGACCGAGGAGGAGCTGCTGGAGCGGCCCACGTCCTGGTTCGCCGCCGAACAGGCCTGTCTGCTCGCGGCAGTCGAGTACTGCGCCGACCACGGCATGGTCCGCGCCGCCCGCGATCTGGCCGGCGCGCTGATCGCGAGCTCGGCCGCCCTGTACAACCAGTTCGACGCCTGGTCCCGCTCGCACGCCGCGGCCATGGCCGCCGTACACCGCGGCGGGGACGACGAGGGCGAGGCGTGGCTGCTAGCGGGTCTCGGCCAACTGCGCTATGAGCAGGACGAGTTCGAGGATTCGTACACCTACTTCGGCAGGGCCCTGCGGCTGTTCGAGGCGCGCGGTGACGTGCCCGGGGGCGTGGCGCTCGCCCTCGCCGGAATGGGGACGGCCCGCCGCGAACAGGCCGTGTACGCCGAGGCGTTGGAGCTGCTGGACGCGGCGCTGGAGCGGTACGGGGAGTCCGCCGGGCCGGGCGCCCGGGCCCGGGTGCTGTACGGCATCGGATACGTGCACCGGGAACAGGGGCGCGGCGGGCAGGCCCGGGAGGCTCTCGCGCGGGCACTGGACCTGTACCGCGCGGAGGGCGACCGGCACGGCGAGGCGCTGACCCTGCGGTCGCTGGCCCTGTGCGACCGGGCCGAGGGCGCGCTCACGGACGCCGAGCGGCTGCTGCACGAGGCGCTGCGGATCTTCTCGGGTCTGCGGGACACCTTCGGGGTGATGTACACCGAACAGTCGCTGGCCAAGGCGGAGTTGAGGCTCGGCCGCCTCGACGAGGCACGGGCGCGGCTCGGCCGGTGCCTGACCGTGGCCCGCGAACGCCAGGACCGCTTCGGCGAGGCGCTCGTCCTGCGCACGCTCGGCGAGTGGCACCTCGCCGCCGGCGATCCGGAGAGCGCGCGGGAGCCGCTGGAGCGGGCCCTGTCGACATGGGAAACCCTGCGACTGCCCCTGTGGCGGGCCCGCACGCTCCGGGACCTGGCCGAGGTACGGGAGGCACACGGCGACGCGTCGGCGGCGCGGGCGGCCAGGGCCGAAGCACTCGGCGTCTTCCGGGAGTTGGACTGCCGCGAGGCACAGGAGCCGGCTGCGGGCGCCGGGTAGTCCACAGGCCGCCGTAGCCCTCCATCCCCCTGCAGAAGCCCTGGTGGGCCACCTACAGGCAACTTGCAGAGCACTTGCAGCGGGTTCCGCGATGCTGATGCACGTGACAGAGATCATCACGCTCTCGGACGCCCGGGTCGCCGCGGTCGCGGAGGACGACTGCGGCGAACCGCTGGTCGACCTGCGCGGCACGGGCGACCTGCGGATCGACCACCGGCAGGCCGACGACGACGGCGACTACGCCCACCTCAGGGCCGGCGCGCTACGGCGGCTGGTGCGGGCCCAGCGGCTGCTGCCGGCCGGGGTCCGGTTCCTGGTGGTGGAGGGGTACCGGCCGCCCGAACTGCAACGCCGGTACTTCGAGCAGTACGCGCGGACCATGCGCCGGGCCCACCCGGACGCGTCGCCGGAACGGATCCGCGAACTGGCGAGCGCGTACATCTCCCCGCCCGAGGTCGCACCGCACGTCAGCGGCGGAGCCGTCGACCTGACGCTGTGCGACCTGGACGGCCGGGAACTCCCGCTGGGCACGGAGGTCAACGCGACCCCCGAGGAGAGCGACGGCGCCTGCCGTACCGAGGCGCCCGGCATCAGCGCCGAGGCACGCGCCAACCGGTCCCTCATGAGCTGGGCCCTCGACGCGACCGGCTTCGTCAACTACCCGACCGAATGGTGGCACTGGTCGTACGGCGACCGGTACTGGGCGCTGCTGCGCCGGGCACCGGCCGCCCGCTACGGCCCCGCCGCCCCACCCGGCCCGGCGGCCTGACCAGCCACCGACCGGGACACACAACGACCGCACCGCACGGCCGAGTTCACGACCGAGGGGGAAACAGCATGGAGACCAGAACCTGCGCCGTCCCGCCACCACAGCGCGAGGACGGCGAGCGGATGAGCCCGAAGGACTTCGACGCGTCCTTCGCCGCCGACATGCCACGCCTGCGCCGCCGGCTGCTGGCCCTGACCGGCAACCCGCACGACGCCGACGACCTGCTGCAGGAGACCTACCTACGGCTCTCCCGACGCGCCCGCGCCCAGAACCTGACGCGGCAGCAGCACCCGTACGCCTACACCTGCACCGTCGCCCTGAACCTGCTGCGCGACGCGTGGCAGCACCCCTCCCGGCGCGAGCAGTCCACCGACCGGCTGCCCGAATCCGGCTGGGACGGAGGACTTGCCTCCTACGAGGCGTCCCAGACCACGCTGGCCCTGCTGCGCATGCTCTCCGAGAAGGAGGCCGCGGCGGTGATCCTCGTCGACCTGGAGGGCCTCAGCCACGACACCGCGGGCGAACGGCTCGGCGCCCACCGCGGAACGGTCCAGCGCAACCGGATGCGCGGCCTGGCCAAAATGCGCGACGCGCTCGGCAACTAGCCCGTGCCGCTCCCCCACGGGGGTGGGGAGCGGCACGCACGTCCCTACGGCCGTCCCGGCCCGCCCGGCGACAGCACCCATACGGCACCCATACCCACACGAATATGCGAAGGAAGACTTCCTTGAACACCAGCAGCACGCGCCGCCGGACCAGCGGCGCGCTCCTGGGGGCCTCGGTCCTCGCCCTGTCCGCGTTCGTCTCCGCCCCGGCCCACGCCGCCGCGCAGGACGCCACCTGCGGTGTCCTGGCACCGGGCGCCTCGGCCATCGCGCAGGCCGCGGTGAACGCCGCCTGTTCGCAGATCGGCGTCTGGTACAGCTGGGGCGGCGGCCACGCGGCCACACCGGGCGCCAGCTACGGCTACTACGACGGCTCGGACCCCGACAGCCTCCACGACAACGAGCGCAAGGGCTTCGACTGCTCCGGCCTGACGCGCTACGCCTACTACCAGGCCACCGGCAGGGACCTGCTCAACGGCACGGCGGACGACCAGTTCCACAGCTCGCAGGCCTCGGCCCGCTTCTCCGCCGCGCAGGGCTCCGCCCCGTTGCTGCCGGGCGACCTGATGTTCTGGGGCAGCGGGCACATCCACCACGTCGCCATGTACCTGGGCAACGGGCAGATGGTCGAGGCGTACGAGTCGGGCACTCACATCCGGGTCGCCCCCGTACGCACCGGCGGCGACTACGCGGGCGCGATCCGGGTCAACGGCTCCGGCACCCCAACTCCCCCACCCGCGAACGGCGGCACGGTCTTCGAGACCTGGGGCACGGGGGTACGCACCCGCTCCACGCCGAGCGTGCGCGGTGCCGTGGTGGACACCTTCGCCGGTCCGACCCAGGTGTCCGTCCAGTGCCAGGAGCACGCCGAGACCGTCACCGCGGAGGGCTACACCAACGACATCTGGTCCAAGCTGGCCGACGGTTCGTGGATGACCAACATCTACATCAAGGGCCCGGCCTCACTGCCCGGCATCCCGGACTGCGGCGGCAGCAGCACCCCGCCGCCCTCCGGAGGCAGCAAGCCCTTCCAGACCTGGGGCACCGGCGTACGCACCCACAGCCAGCCGAACGTCAACGCCGGCGTGGTCGACTACTTCGCCCAGCCCACCACGGTCAACGTCGTCTGCCAGGCACACGCCCAGGAGGTCACGGCCGAGGGCTACACCAACGACGCCTGGTCCAAGCTGACGGACGGTTCCTGGATGACCAACATCTACATCAAGGGCCCGGCTTGGCTGGACGTGCCTACCTGCTGACCGACCTGCCGACACGGAGCCGAGACCGCCGGCCGCCGTACGCCTTGAGTGGCGTGCGGCGGCCGACGGCCGGAATCGAGGAGCGACAGACGAGCCGGGCCGTACGGGGTCACCAGGTGTGAGCCACGTCCACCACGAGATGGTTGGCCGTCTGGAAGACCTGGAACGGCAGCCGGGCACGGACCCCGAGTCCGGCCTGGGTGTATCCCTCGGAGCCGCCTGTGACCTTGAACTCCCGGAAGGTCCGGTACCCGGTGACGTCGACGGACGGAGGCGGCGGGTAGGGCTGTCCGGTCGCCGGGTCGTAGCGCGAGGAGAACAGCGAGATCTCCAGAATGGCTCCGCCCTTGATCGGAACCACGACGTCGCTCGGGTCCTGATGCAGTACGTCGACGTAGCGGACCGTGTAGCCGATCGGGTCGGCCGCCGTGCCCTGGGCGTCGAAGACCAGGCGGTCGAAGCACTCGTGCTGTCCGGTCCGCACGTCGGTCAGTCGCCTGGAGGCAGCGGCGTCACCGGTCTTGTCCAGGCTTCCCCACGTCACGGCACAGTCCACGGCCGTCGGCGCGGCCACCGCCGGAACCGTGCCGGCCAACAGGCCGCCGCCCGCCAGCATTGTCGCGGCCAGCGCAGTACCTATCCGTCGCATGACTACCCCCGGTAGCTCGCGTAGGTGTGTGTCCTTTCAGACCGGCGGCTTTCCGGAAGGTTGTGCGCTTCCTGCTGTTCTTCCTGTCCTGTCGTTACGGCTTACGCTGTCGTCACGGCTTACGCGCAAGTCCACCGTGCTCGGCGATGACCCCCGGGATGCCCGAACCGGGCTCCGGACGCCACTCCGTCACGGAGACGACACCGGGCTCGACAAGCTCCAGGCCGTCGAAGAACGCGGTGATCTCATCAATGGAGCGCAGGTTGTACGGAACGGCGCCGCTGTTGTTGTAGGCGTCCTGGGCCTGCTCGAAGACAGGGTCGATGCCGCGCGACCCGTCGTTGATGGAGAGGAAACTGCCCGAGGGCAGGGCTTCCATCAGCCGGGTGACGATGGAGCGAGCCTGATCCTGCTCGGCGACGTGACCCAGGATGTTGCTGAGGATGAGCGCGGTAGGACGACCGAAGTCCAGTGTCCCGGCGGCGACTTCGAGAATCCGGTCCGGGTCCGTCACGTCGGCGTCGATATAGGCGGTCGCACCTTCCACGGTGGAGTACAGCAGGGCGCGGGCATGAGCGAGCACCATCGGATCGTTGTCGACGTAGACGATCCGCGCCTCGGGAGCGAGCCCCTGGGCGACCTGGTGGGTGTTCTGCGCGGTCGGCAGGCCGGTACCGACGTCCAGAAACTGCCGGATGCCCGCCTCGGAAACGAGATACGCGATGCTGCGACGCAGGAAGCCACGACTGGACCGAGCGATGGTGACGATCCCGGGAAACACCTCGGTGTACGCGTCACCGGCCGCCTCGTCGACGGGGTAGTTGTCCTTGCCGCCGAGCCAGTAGTTCCAGATACGGGCGGAGTGCGGCACCGACGTGTCGATCTTCTGCTGCTCCGCCGGCTCGGACGCCGGCACGGGGTCGCTCATGAGTCGGATGCGTCCTTCAACCGGGGCGGGGATCAACAGGGACCATTCGCGGCACATCCTATGGCCCAACTCCCTTGTCCGACAGACCAGTTCATGTCTTCCGACTGGTGTGCTGCAAGGAGGGCAGACGAGTCGGGCTGTACGCCGGGGACAGGTTCACGGCTCGCGAAATCGGTCTCTGAGATGCGCAGACGTTCTACGTGGCCAGAGGCCGTGCACATTGCGTGCACAGCGGCACGACACGCTCCCGGGGCATCCAGGGGCCGACTTCGGGCTGGGATGTGCTGGGCCGCCCCCGACAACTCACCCTCCTCGACACAGGGTGGCAAGTGAGACCGCAGTCCGCCGGACAGCAACACCGCGTTGTTGCGGCCTCGGCGACACTCATCCACGGCTCTCGTCAGCCGCGCAGCAAGTAGCCAGACCCCACCTGCGCACACAGAGGTGGCTCAGTGTCCCCCTCGTAGGCCAGATGGAGTTCACGTCGTGCGCGGGTGGCCAGAACGTAGTACGCCATCCGCAGGGCGGCCGAGGTGGGATCGACCGCCGTGTCCGTATGCGTGTCAGGGATGACTACGGTGTCGAATCCAAGCCCTTTGGCGCTCGCCCGGTGGACTAGCACGATTCCGGGCCGGCCGAGGTCCAGGGTGCGGTACCGGCCTTGCGCGGCCCGGGCCCGGGAGGTGTACAACTGCGGTTTGAGCCGTGGTGCTCTGCGCTCCAGACTGCCGAGCAGCGAGAACTGAGTGTCGGTCGAGTTCACGATCACGCCGATGCTCTGCTGGGGGTGCTTCTCGGCCAGGAGAATCAGCAGGTCGGCGGCACCCCGGTGTGGTAGACGGTGCAGTCGCGGAGGCGGCCCTTCGCGTTCAGGGAGGACAGGCACTCCGGCCGCCGCGTGGAAGTGGGCGGCGAACGCCGCGATCTGGCGTGTGTTGCGGTGATTCCCGTCAAGTTCGAGACGCGCGCACCGGCCCAGGCGCTGGGCGATCTCAGCGAGAGTGGAGTTGGTGTCGGTCAGGCGCTGGCACTCGTCGGCGTACACCGTCGTACGGGCCTGGAGCAGTCGGCAGAGGCGGTAGAACTCGGGCGGCAGGTCTTGGCCTTCGTCCACGACGAGAGTGAGACCGGGTACGGGGCCGGTCTCCGCGGCGCGCTCGTAGCACGCCGCCCAGTCGTACCAGCCGTCACCGGTGCGTGGGACCTTCCCGCCGCACCACTCGGTGAGCCAGGCGTGCGCGGTCGCCACGCGCACGCCTCGGTCCGCCGGGCCCAGTGCGTGGACCATCGCGGCCAGGGACTGTCGCAAGAGGTTGGAGCGGGTCAGCAAGGTCACCGGAGTGTCCGTGAGGGCGAGCATGACGGCCCGTTGGGCGGCCAGAAGGCTCTTGCCGCTGCCGGGCGGGCCGCTGACGAGATGATTGCCGTCGAAGGGGAGATCATCGAGGCAGGCACGTTGTTCCGGCGAAAGGCCGAGGTAGGTGAGTGTCATGACTGCTCCAGAGCGGTGACCGCGGCGGCACGGGCAGCGGTGACTATCGCTTCCAGGTAGCCGGGCACGTGTTCGCCGCCCACGACCAGGGCGCGGTCGAGCAAGGCGTTGCCGGCCTCGCAGCTGGTTTCCGGGAGGAGCGCGCAGGCGTGGCAGGCGGCGCGGTTGAGGTTGCCGAAGCCTTGGCCGGCGTGTTCGGCGCAGAGGGGGTCGGCCGAGCACCAGGCGGCTGCCTCCGTCATCCGCAGCAAGGTCTCCGCCAGGCGCGGGGGTTCACCCTGCCGGACGAGGCCTCCGAGGGTGCCCTCGGCGTCCCCGGCGGCAGTGTAGACGAGGATGCCGTACTGGTCCTGCTCGGGCCGTGCATAGATCCGTTCACGCAGGCTCGCCGTGGTGTATCCGGATTCGAAGGAGAGCTGGCGGATCAGCAGATGCGCCAAGGTGTGCAGGAGGACGAATCGAGGGGCGAGTTCCGGTCCGGTGAGGGCCTCCAGGCGGTCCTTCTGGAAGGAGCGGTCGAGATCCGCACGCATGCCGTTGACATGCCGATGCACTCTCATATCGCCTTCCCAGGTGGCCAGTTCGTCTCTGTCCAGCGTGAGGAAGATCCCTTCTCCGAAGACCTCCACCGCCGGCAGCCACTTCAGGCGCCTTGCGGTGTCGGCGGGGACGGCCGCGGCGTCCGGCGAGACCCGGGTGAAGCCAGACAGAGCGCGTACCTCGCGCAGCCTGTCGGCGAGGACGATCCTGCCGAAACGGTGCCTCAGGCCCGCCCACGGGTCCTCGGTCTCGCCGGCGAGACCGAGGGTGGTCTCGCGCAGCGCGAAGTCGCGCGTCGCCGGCGGAGTGGGCGCCGTGAACGCGGCCCATTCCTCGCGGCTCAGATCGGGTCGGGCCGGGGCGGCGGGCGCGTCGGAGGATGCCTCGGGAGGTTGTCCCGTCTCCTCGCTGAGCAGTGCGTCCAGGAAGTCCTCGTCGGCACCGGTGTCCTCCAGGATCACCTCCCGGAACATGGCGGCGCGCGGCTTCCCGGCGTCGCGGCACAGCTGCACCCAGAGATCGTGCTGGCGTACAAGTTCGGCCAGCGCGTCGTCGTCATGAGCACGTACTTCCGTCTCGGGAATGTCGAGAGCCGAGTGCGTCACCGGGTAGTACAGGTTTCCCGCTGTTCTCTGGACCACCTGTACCGGCTTGACGCATTCCGTTGCTTCGTTCGTCCGCTGCCAGGGGTTGCGTCCCGAGCAGCGCATGCCGTGCGTGCCGAGGATGTCGAGCAGATCGCGGGCAGCGCCGCAGCCCTTAGCGGTGCAGGTGACGGAGAGCGCTTCGAGTCCGGAGGCGCGCTCGGAGACGAGGAAGCGGAGCTTCTCGCGTTCGCCGCACTGACGTCGCTCGCCGGCCTCGCGCCTCGAATGGGCCCAGAACCACCAGTCGATGTCACTGAGATGCCCGGCCGCGCAGATCTGCACGAACCGCATGGGCGCGAGCATCCGGCCCGGCGAGCAGGAGGGGCACCGCGGCGGCTGTCCGGGCTTCTCGTCGGCGATGCGCCAGCGCTTCATGCGCCGGCATGCACCGCAGAACAGCCAGGACGGGAAACGAATGTACGGCGCACCGGGCGCGTCTGGCGTGTCGTAGCGGTCGTTGACCGTCGCGGGAGCGGCGTAGAAACCCGTCACGCCGAGCCGGGAGGCCAGCCGCGGCGACTCCACCTTCTGTCGGCCCTTTCCCGGCCAGTCACCGATGCCGGTGGCGACGAACGACTCCCCCTGGATGTCGAAGACGGCTCCGACCCCGAAGGGCACCACCGTCTGCGACTGGCGTACCCGCAGCTTGCGGCTCACAGGTCGGCTCCCTTCACCATCACCTGGCATTCCCGGTCGACATTGCGCATGGAGTTCGGCGTCTCCCACAGTCCGTAACGCTGCTCGAAGCTCTTGATGAGGTTGGACTGCCCCTTGCCCTGGCTGCGGTAGTACAGTTCCCGGCCGTCCTTGCGGGCTTCGCGTGCTGCGTCCTCCCACACGGCGATGAGGTCCGCCAGCTCCTTTCGTACGGCGTCACCGGTGGACGGTTCGCATGCCTCGGCACGGGCCGCCAACTCCTCGGCCACCGCCTCCACTTCGGCAATGCGGTCGGTCACCTGTCCCGCCTGGTTCTCCGCGGCGAGGCCGAGTCGGTGCCGTACGAGGATGACGAGCGCGGCGTGCAGAGCGCGGGCCCGGGAGGGCATGGACCAGGGGGTGACGCTGGTCGGTTCGACATGGCGATAGAGGGAGCGATGGTAGACGTCGAAGGTCTCGTAGTGCGAACGGTCCCGTGGGCGGGTGGCGTTCAAGAACGTGACGACGAGACCTGGTACGGAGTGTCGTCCGACGCGGCTGGTGGCCTGGATGTATTCGGCGGTCGTCTTGGGCTGTCCCTGCATGAGCATCAGCGCGAGTCGCTTCACGTCGACACCGACCGAGAGCATGTTGGTGCAGGGCAGGAAGGAGACCGACTCCTTCTCGTCCCACCGCTTCTCCAGACGGTCGAGCAGGACGGGCTGCTCCGCACGCGGCAGATTACTGGTCAGCTCCTGAACCTGATGATCCGCCAGTTCTCTTGCTCCCAGGCCTGATTGGAGCCCGGCAAGCTGCGCGGGGATGTCGTCGGCTGCGGCGGTGACGGTGCGGCCGAGCTCGCGCAGACTGTGGTGGTAGGCGACCAGCGTCCAGTAGGCGTCCCGGTGTTCCTCCGGCAGCTCCCACGCTCCTTGGAGCATGGCGGCTGCGGTGGCCACGGCGGCGCGACCCGCCGTGTGCCCCTGGGCCATGACGCCGAGGTAGCGGCGGCCGGGACGGGAGGTGTCGGGTTCCGCGAAGTACGAGTGGCGGGCGTCGAGCCCGGCGGGCGGGAAGAGCTGAACCCCGCCGCCGTACAGGGCCCGGACCTGCTCACTGGAGCGGCGAATGGTCGCTGTGGACGCCACGACCTTGGGTCCGGCGCCGTCGGGCGTGGTACACAGGCCGAGGACGGCCGCCTCGTACAGGCCCACGGTGGTGCCGAGGGGGCCCGTGAGCAGGTGCAGCTCGTCCTGGATGACGAGCGAGGGCGGCTGGTTTCCGCTCCCCGCACCGAACAGCCGCCCCGCGCGGGGCTCCCAGGCCAGGCGTGCGAACTTGTCCACCGTGCCGAGGACGAAGGTGGGCGGCCGGTCGTAGAGCTGCTCGTCCACGACGGCGACCGGCAATTCGTCGTGGAAGGCGCACTCGTCGCGCGGGCAGAAGAAGGCAAAGGAGTCCGCGGCGGCGCGTACTCCGTAGTCCCCGATGTCCGGCGACTTGTGGGCGGGCAGGACGCGGGTGCCGCACCACGGGCAGCGGTCGAGGATGAAGACGTCGTCCGGCCTGGCGGCGGCACGTACGTCGTCGAAGGCCGCGCGGGCCTTTTCGTAGGTGTTCGGCGTGGTGGTCTCGCCCACCCACAGGCCGATCGAGAAGGGCTCTTGTCCGTAGGTGACCGGGTCGGCGCGGCGCAGGGTCTCCAGGGCGCAGACGGTGGTGGCCGCGCGCTGGAACTGCTGGGTCGTCAGCAGGCTGAGGGTGTAGCGGCTCAGGACTGCGGTACCGCCGCCGTCGGGTTCGCGCCTGCGCAGCACCATCTCGAAGGCGGCGAGCAGCAGATACGCCTCCGTCTTGCCGCCACCGGTCGGGAACCAGATCAGGTCCGTGGTGGCACGGTCCGCGTGCCGGGGATCGGCCACCCCGTCCAGGGCGAGCAGGAAGAACGCCAGCTGGAAGGGGCGCCAGGCGGCGGCCGGGTCCGGCTCCGGATCGAGGGGTACGGCAGCGCTGCGAGGTCGACGGGTGCCCGCCAGGTCGGGGGCGGAGTGGCGCATCTGCAGAGCCATGGCACGGTTGGCAGCGCGGAAGGCGTCCAGCAGTTCGGGGCGGCTCGGGTCACAGAGCGTGTTCACACCGGATTCGATCCGGGTGACGGTGTCACGGATACGCCGGAGGATACGGTCGGCGGCGTCACGGCCCCAGTCGGGGACGTCCTGATTCAACTGCCCCACGTGCCACGCACGGTAGTCGGCGACGAACTCTGCCAGTTCCTCGCGGAGTTGGTCGACGGAGACCTCGGCGTCGGCGAGGTGGAGCACGTCGAGTACCGGAGTTCCGCTCAGGCCAGCGGCCCGGACACCAGTGGCCTCGGCCTCCGGCATGACGGCCGCGCTGAGAGCGGTCACCCGGCGCGCCTCGTCGTCGTAGCGCTCGGCCACCGCGCAGCCATGGCCGACGGCATGGGTCCGCACGTGCTCGTACTGCAGGCGCAGTTCCTGTTCCTCCAGGTCGCGGCTGGCCAGTCGGACGCTCGGGTACTGACGGATCCCGCCGTCCACAGGCCGTGCTTCCAGGCCCACCTGGAAGAGCATCCGGTCCCACTGAGCGGCCTTCCCGAGGGCCTGTTCATGGCGGGCGATGTTGACCAGGGCGACGGTGATCAGGTGTCCGGTGCCGAACGCGCGTCGTCTGACCCGGAGTTCGGCGCGACCGTCAAGGACAGTTACATGGTCGCGAGCCGGGCCGAGCGTGTGGGTCTCGGCGGGGAGCGGGACGCGTTCCCAGTGCCGGCCGCGTTCGCCCGTGGCGGCGTGGGTCTGGTAGCGGGCACCGGTGCAGGCGATCTCGACGGTGGTGGCGTCGGTGTAGAAGCTGAAGCCGAGCGACGAGGGCAGCCAGGCGTTGGACTCGGGCACGGGATCACTTGCGGGGGCAGTGTCCTCGGCCGCGCCTTCCGTGCCGGCGCCTTCGAGTTCCTCCGCGGCAAGATCCAACTGGCGTTGAAGATCGGCCTCTTGGGGGTACAACGTGCCCATGAGGTATTGCCGGTCGGGTGGGGCGTCGAGCGTCTCGTGCTCTCCCTGGACCGGGCCGACGAGCTGCCGGTGCAGGTAAGCGGCGAGTTCCTGTCTGGGATCCATGGTGTTCCTTGAGGAGTATGCGGGGAGCTGGGTGGTGTGCGGATCAGGCCTGGCGTCGGTGACCACGGAGCCAGGTGGGGCCGCTCGCGATTCCCCGCTCAGTGGCGAGCTGTTCCTGCAGTTCGGTGATGCGGGCCCAGGCGTTGTGCTCGGTCTGGGCGATGCGCTGCGTGGCACGCTGTTCGGCGGCCTGCGCCTGCTGGCGGGCCGTGCGAACCTCCTGGTCCCGCTGGGCGAGCGTCGACTCGGACTGCGCCAACCGGGCTTCGAGGTCGGCGATGCGTGCTTCGGCGTTCTCGCGATACCGCCGGGCAGCCACTTCCGCCTCTTCGGCTCGCTGCGCCGCCGTCCGGTGCGCCTCGTGGTGCTCAGCCTTCAGACGTGCGATCCGTTCCTCGGCCTGGGCGCGAACCGACTGTTCACGGTGGAACAGGGACCGGTCCACCCGAAGCAGCAACGCCTCTTCCAAGGCGTCCAGTTCGCTCTCGGTGTCCGCGCGGGCGGCGGCGAGCCGCGCGGTGGCAGCCCCGCGCTGTTCGTCGAGTTGCTGCCGGTGTTCCTGGCCCAACTGCTCGACGTACGCCTCATGCGCGAGCCGGACTTCGGCTGGGCGTGCTTCAGTGTCGACCTCTTCCCGGTCCGTTTCCTCCGCGTGCTCCGTCTCCACAGCGTGCTCGGCGTTCTCGGCCCGGCCAGGCTTGCGGGGTGGCTCGGCGATGAACTCCCGCAGCGCGTCACGCACGGCGAGGCGTGACTCGCCATGTGCCAAGGGCTTGCTGGCCAGGTAGGCACGGGGTGTGGTGCCGACCAGCGCCTCGGCCGGCCGCTCGAAGAAGTCCTCGGGCCGATGCCCGGACTCCCCCAGCGCGTCGAACACGCGCCGCAATACCTCCAGCGACGCCACGACCGGACGGTCGAACGTCTCCGTCCCCTGGACAGCACGCATCACGGCGTCAGTCGCGGACTGCCCGAGCAGCACCGCGAGTTGCAGGTGCCCTACGGCCAGCAGCGCGTACTTCGCGAGCCAGATCACGTCATCGGCGGGGCCCTCCTCTGCCATCCGCCGGGCCTCGTCCCAGTCACAGGTGTACTGCTCCGCCGCGCAGGCCTCCGCCACAGCTCCCGGCGACGGGCTCTCCGCGTCCACTGCGGGCACGGAATCCTGCTCCGTTACAGCAGGCGTCGACGACTGGGCCGCGGGCGCCAAGTCCGGCACGGGCACCGCGGCCGGTGGAGAGCTCTCTACATCGAGCGCAGTTACGGACTCCGGAACGGGACTGTCGGCATCGGCAACAGCCCCCGCCTCCTCAGACTCCTCGCCTGCACGCACCAACTCCCTTATCTTGACCCGGCGTCGAGCCCTGGCATCGTCTCCGGCCCCGCCACGGTGATCCTCCACTCCCACTCCCTCCCCCCGTCGCGCTCCGTCGGTTCCAAGGAACCTCGCCATCCGCAACCTCCCCTTCAGCACCGGACGGAGCTTGCCCTCGATCTGTCTGATGCGCTCCCGGGTCACCCCGAACTCCCGGCCCAGCTCGTCCAGCGTCGACGGCTCGTCCCCGTCCAGCCCCAGGCGTCGTACGAGGATGCGGTGGTCGCGTCCGGAGAACGTGTCCAGGACGGCCATGACCTCCTCCACGGCCAACGCGTTCAGGACCACGCGCTCCACCGACGGCAACGGGCGTCTCGCCCCCACGAAGTCACCGAGGGTCACCCCGTCGCCGACGACACGGTCGAGGGAGTCGGTGCGCCGGCTCAGCCGCCGGGCCTCCTCGACCTTCGCCAAGGTGATGTCGCACAGCACCGCCACGTCGGCGGCGCTCGCAGGCTTGCCCTGCCCGTTCAGGGTTCGTTCCGCCTTCGCCACCTTGCGGATCTGCTCATGCATATGGACCGGGATCCGGATGACGGCACCCTCGTCCGCAACAGCCCGCGCGATCGCCTGCCGCACCCACCATGTGGCGTACGTCGAGAACTTGTACCCCTTGGCCGGATCAAATTTCCGGGCTGCCGTCATCAGGCCCAGCACGCCGTGCTGGAACAAGTCGTCGTACTCCAGCCCTTGCTCCAGGTAGCCGCGCAGGATCGAGTGCGCGAGCCGCTGGTTGTGCAGGACCAGGCAGTTCCGCGCACGGACTCTGATGTCGTCGGGAGGCAGGCCGCTCAGCTCGGCCTTCTCCGGCTCGCGCGCGACGTGATTCGGGCCGCCCCGCACGAGTACGGCGAGGCCCACCTCCACCTCGGCGCTCAGGAGACGATTCTCGGGCCGCGGGCGAAAGCGATCCTCGTCCAGCACGGCCAGCGCGGCGGCCACGGCAGCGGCAAGGTCTCCCGCTTCCTGCACGATCTCCGGCCCCGCGGGATCCGGCGGCTCGGGGTGCTCCGTTGGTTCAGGCCCTTCCGGCTGCTCCTCCGCCACGACGGTCTCCCGCAGCCGAGCCCCGGAGTGCAGCGCCACCGTTTCCTTGGCGTTGAGTCCAGCCAGCCGAGCCACACCGTCCACGGCCCGCGCAGTCACGTACCCCTCGGCGTCGGCGTAGCGCGAGAGCAGCGCTCTCACCGCATGAACACGGGGGAACACATTTTCTTCACGGGTCCGTGCAACCTTTTCCACGCCCGCACTGTCCGCGTCTATGTGCACGTGGACCCTCTGTACGGGCAGCCCCAATCGGGCCAGTTCGTCCCGCAGCCGCTCCCGCTCGGCGTCGCCGAGTTCCAGCGTGCGCACGCTCTCCGCGAAGACGTGTTCCGGCACGGCGCCGTTCACCGCGGCACTCCGAAGTCGCATCAGCAGCTCGGCCAAGGCGGCCTTCACACCGGATACGCCCGCCCCACCCACGGATTGAGCTCCCATTCCGCCCCCCAGGCTCATTTCACATATGACACTAGAGGTAGCATGTTGACGATGTCAACGGATTCGCAACACATGAAATAAGCTCAACCGTGTACAGTGACGGATGCCGCATTCTCCGCTCTGACACGATGGACCGTGCGGCAGCAGGTCAGGGGGCGCGTTCCGTTATGGGACCGGACAAAGAGGAAGAAGGAGCGGCAGTGAGCCACGAGCTGGTCGACGGCAGATTCCGCATCGGGCACGTCATCGGCAAGGGCAACATGGGCGAGGTCCACCGGGCCGAGGACCTGCAGGCCACCGAGGGATCCCCCGAACGCACGGTCGCCGTCAAGACCATCCTGCGCCGCCGAACCGGCGTCCAGATCGACACCGGCGGCGACCCGAAAGCCGTGCAGCGCTTCGATCGCGAGGTGCGCATCATGCGCCGGCTGCGCCACCGGAACCTCACACGGCTGATCGCGGGCGGCATCGCCTCGGGCAGCGGCGATCTCCCTTATCTCGCCATGGAGCTCCTGGACGGGGAGACGCTGCGCGACCTGATCGAGGAGGAGCCGCAGCTCCCCATCGCCTGGGCCGCCGCGATCGGCGCCCAGATCGCCGACGGCCTCGCCGCCGCCCACACCGCGGGCATCGTGCACCGCGACCTGAAGCCCGCCAACGTCATGCTCACCCATGGTGGGACGGTCAAGGTCCTCGACTTCGGCATGGGCCGTATCGTCGACGACCCGGACGAGGCCCGGCTGACCAGTACGGGCGTCAGCGTCGGGACCGCCCGCTACATGGCTCCCGAGCAGTTCAAGGCCAAGCAGGTGACGCAGGCCGCCGATCTCTACGCACTGGGCTGTGTGCTGTACGAAATGCTGGTCGGGGTACCGCCGTTCACCAGCGAGTCCCCGTACGACCTCGCGAGCAAGCACACCGGCGAGGACCCGACCCCCGTCGCCGCGATCCGCAGTGAGATCCCCGTCGAGTTCGCCCGCCTCGTTCACCGCCTGCTGGCGAAGGACCCGGCGGACCGCCCCGCGGACGCCGTGGCGGTCCGTGATGCGCTACTGCCGCTCGCCCTCGCCGGTGAAGAAGCCTCGCAACTGCCGCATTGGGCCGCCATGGACCCGGTCCTCCCCCTGCGCACCTCCCCGGCCACCCAGGCGACCGAGCACGTGGTACCCGCTCCGAAGCCCGCGGCCGTCACCGCTTCCGGCGCCGGCATGGATGTCTTCGGCGTCCACCGCACGCTCATCAAGGACTACCGCTCCTTCACCGAGGGCGGCACCGTCATCCGTGACGACCGCATCGCGGCGTTCGTCGAGGACGACCTCAACAGCAAGTCGCAGTGGCCCGACCCGTGGCTGTCGCTGAACCCGTTCTTCCAGAGCGGCGGCACGGTGGTCGAGCTCGCCGGGCAGAAGGTCCTGCACGGCGAGTGCGCCCGTATCTTCCAGGCGAAGAAGACCGAGGGCGGCACGGTCCCCGACGGCCGCCCGCTGACACTCCACCAGCACCAGCGCGAGGCCATCGACGCCGCCGCGTCCGGTGCGTCGTACGTCCTCACGACGGGCACCGGGTCCGGCAAGTCGCTCGCGTACATCGTCCCGATCGTGAACAAGGTGCTCCATCAGCGTGACACCGAGGGACCGAACGCTCCCAAGCGGGTGCGAGCGATCATCGTCTACCCGATGAACGCGCTCGCCAACAGCCAGCTCAAGGAGCTGGAGAAGTATCTGCGCGACGGCTACGGCGCGGGCCGCGAACCGGTCACCTTCGCCCGGTACACGGGTCAGGAGGACGACGAGAAGCGCAAGGAGATCCGCGACAACCCGCCGGACATCCTGCTCACCAACTACGTGATGCTGGAACTGATGCTGACTCGCCCGGCCGACCGGGCGAGCCTCATCAAGATGGCGCGGGGTCTGGAGTTCCTGGTCTTCGACGAGTTGCACACCTACCGTGGCCGGCAGGGCGCCGACGTCGCCCTGCTGATCCGCCGCGTCCGCGAGGCCTGCCAGGCCCAGGAACTGCAGTGCATCGGCACATCGGCCACCATGTCGACGGAGGGCACGCTCGACGACCAGAAGAAGGTCGTCGCCGGAGTGGCCAGCACCCTGTTCGGTACGCCGGTGCGCCCGGAGCGGGTCATCGGCGAGACCCTGGTCCGCGCGACCCACGAAACACCCGACGCCGTTCCCGCCGAGCGTCTCAACTCCCCTGCCGCGCCGCGCGCGTACGACGATCTCGTACGCGACCCGCTGGCCCGCTGGATCGAAACCCGCTTCGGCCTGGCTACCGACGAGGACACCGGGCAGCTGATCCGCCAGCAGCCCACGAAGATCGAGGTAGCGGCGAAGGAGCTGCACGAGGAGTCCGGGGTCGCCGAGGACCAGTGTGTCGCCGCGATCCGCGCCACTCTGGAGGCCGGTTCGCAGGCGCTGCACCCGGTGACGGAGCGGCCGCTGTTCGCGTTCCGGCTGCACCAGTTCCTCTCCAAGGGCGACACCGTGTACGTCACTCTGGAGGACAAGCTCTCGCGCCACCTCACCCGCTCGTACCAGCTCGAACAGCCGGGCAGCGACGGCAAGTTGCTGATGCCGCTGGCGTTCTGCCGGGAGTGCGGCCAGGAGTATCTGACGGTGTGGCGCGCCGAGAAGGACAGCGAGGTCCGGTACGAGGCGCGCCGGGACACCTCCGCGACGGGCGGCCGCCAGGGCGACGGCTATCTGTACGTCGACCACGAGCGGGCATGGCCGTCCAGCGTCCAGTACGCCGTGGACGACCGCCGACTGCCCGAGTCCTGGCTGGAGTTGGACGACAAGGGCCAGGAGGTCGTGAAGAAGACGTACCGCGACCGGGTGCCGCGTGCCGTCACCGTCGATCCGCGCGGCCGCGAAGGGAGCGGCGAACTCCAGGCCGCGTTCGTCCCCTCCCCCTTCCTTTTCTGTCTGCACTGCGGGGTCGCGTACGAACAGACGCGCGGCCGGGATTTCGCGAAGCTGGCGACGCTCGACCAGGAGGGCCGGTCCTCCGCGACCTCGCTGATCTCCGCGTCGGTGGTGCGCTCGCTGAAGGCGGTGCCGGAGGAATCCCTGGACAAGGAGGCGCGCAAGCTCCTCACGTTCGTCGACAACCGGCAGGACGCGTCCCTCCAGGCGGGTCACTTCAACGACTTCGTGCAGATCACGCAGTTGCGCGGCGCCCTGTACCGGGCGGCTCTGGACGCGGGCGAGGACGGCGTCCACCACGAGCAACTGGCCTCGTCGGTGACGAACGCGCTCGCCATCGAGCCGGCCGACTACACCGGCGAGAGCGATCTGCCGCCCTCCCTCGCCCGCAACGCCGCCAAGACCCTCCGTGACGTGATCGCGTTCCGGCTCTATCTGGATCTCGAGCGCGGCTGGCGTATCACCATGCCGAACCTGGAGCAGACCGGCCTGCTGGAGATCGGCTACGAGGACCTGGAGTGGGTGGCGGCCAAGCAGGACCGGTGGGCGGGCACGCACGAGGCGCTGCGCGACGCCGACCCGGCGCTTCGGGCCGAGGTCATGAAGGCGCTGCTCAACGAGATGCGCCGCTCCCTCGCCATCGACGTCTCGTACTTCCGTGACGACTTCGACTCGCTCCAGCGGGCGAGCGAGGAGCGGCTGATCGACCCGTGGATACTGTCAGCCGCCGACAAGCCGAAGGTCGGCACGGCCTATCCGCATCCGTCCCGCCCGGGCATGGATCGCTCGGCTCTGTTCCTGTCGGCTCGCGGCAAGTTCGGCAAATACCTGCGCCGTGCGGACGCGTCGTTCAAGAAGCTCGACCCGGCCGATCTCCAACTGGTCATCGAGGAGTTGTTGCAGGTTCTGGCCAAGGCGGGCCTGGTGAAGGAGGTGACGGAGGCCCCACAGCGCGCGGGCCGCTACCGCAGGTCCTCCGCCCCGGCTACCACGGGCTACCGCGTGGCCGCCCAGTCCCTCGTCTGGCGTGCGGGCAGGGGTGAGAGGGGCACGCACGACCCGCTGACCCGCACCTACCAGAGCGGCGACGGCCCGCGCGTCAACACCTTCTTCCGTGACCTGTACAAGGACGCGGCAGGCACCCTGTCCGGCCTGTTCGCGCGCGAGCACACCGCGCAGGTCTCGCCGGAGGAGCGGGAGCAGCGTGAAGAGGCCTTCCGCAAGGCGGAGTTGAAGCTGTTGTACTGCTCCCCGACGATGGAGCTGGGCGTCGACATCTCCCAGCTCAACGCGGTGATGATGCGCAACGTGCCGCCCACACCCGCGAACTACGCTCAGCGCTCGGGCCGCGCGGGCCGCAGCGGCCAGCCCGCCCTCGTGACCACGTACTGCGCGACGGGAAACAGCCACGACCAGTACTACTTCCGCCGCTCGGAGCGCATGGTCGCGGGCGCCGTCGCCCCGCCCCGCCTGGACCTGGCCAACGAGGACCTGGTGCTCTCCCATCTCCAGGGCATCTGGATCGCGGAGGCCGGCCTGAAGTTGGGCCGCGCCGTCCCCGAGGTGCTCGACGTGTCGTACCCGGACATGGGTGACCGCCCGAACCCCGCGCTGGAGCTGCTGCCGGACATCCTCGCGGCCTCGCTCGACGAGAGCGCCCGGCGCCGCACCGTCGACGCGGCCCTGCGCGTCCTCGGCCCGCTCCTGCCCGACTTCGCCGACACCACGTGGTGGCACGACGACTGGATCCAGGACCGTGTACGGACGGTGGCGACCCGCTTCGACCGGGCCTTCGACCGCTGGCGGCAGCTGTTCCGCTCCGCACTCGACGACCAGTACATCCAGAACAAGCGCCGCCTCGACTACAGCCTCACCGAGGGCGACCGCATCCGCGCCAACGCCCGCCGCCGTGAGGCCGAGACACAGCTGAACCTGCTGATGAACGAGAGCGCCGACAGCAAGTCGGTCCTCTCCGACTTCAACCCGTACCGCTATCTCGCCTCCGAGGGCTTCCTGCCCGGCTACAGCTTCCCCCGGCTTCCACTCGCCGCGTACATCCCGACGGTCGGACGCCGCCGCGGGGACGGCGACTACCTCCAGCGGCCCCGCTTCCTCGCGATCCGAGAGTTCGGCCCGGGTTCGCTGATCTACCACGAGGGCGCCCGCTACCAGGTGACCCGCATCCAACTGCCGCCGGACTCCTCGGGCGAGCTGGCGACCAGCGAGGCCCGCCGCTGCGCGCAGTGCGGCTACCACCACGATCCGGAGCAGCTGGAGGACCGCTGCGCCATGTGCCACGAGCCGCTGGGCTCGGCGACGTACGGTCTGCTGCAGCTGCACACCGTGTACACCACTCGCCGTGAGCGGATCTCGTCCGACGAGGAGGAGCGGCGCCGCGCCGGCTTCAAGCTGGAGACGTCGTACCGCTTCCAGGACCACGGCACCCGCTCGGGCCGTCTGAACGCGTCGATCGCCGACGCCTCGGGCACGCCGCTCGCCGACGTGGCGTACGGCGACTCGGCGACCGTCCGCATCACCAACACCGGCCGGGTGCGCGCCAAGAACGACGAGCCGGCCGGGTACTGGCTGGACCTCGCGGACGGCCGCTGGATGAATGACAAGGACGCGTCCGAGGCGTCCGGCGACTCCAGCGAACTGCCCGTGATCGACGCGGACGGCAACGAGCGGCGCCGCAAGAAACGGGTCATCCCGTACGTGGAGGACCGCCGCAACATCCTCGTCGTCACCCTCGACGAGCCGCTGCCGGAGCCGGTCGCGCTCTCCCTGATGTACGCCCTGGAGCGGGGCATCGAGGCCGCGTTCGAGCTGGAGGACGCCGAGCTGTCCAGCGAGCTGCTGCCACCGGACGACGGCCCCCGCAACCGCATCCTGTTCACGGAGGCCGCCGAGGGCGGCGCGGGTGTGCTGCGCCGCCTCGAGGCGGAGGACGACGCCCTGGCGAAGGCCGCCGTACGCGCCCTGGACATCTGCCACTTCGACGCGGACGGCAACGACCAGGGCGGCCCGCACCCGGACCGGCCGTGCGCACTCGGCTGCTACGAGTGCCTGCTGACCTACGGCAACCAGCTCAACCACGCCCTCATCAACCGCCACTCGGTGCGGGACCTGCTGGTGCGGCTGGCGTCGGCGACGGCCCGGCGGGAGTCGCGCGGCGAGTCGCGTTCTGAGCAGTACCGGCGACTGCTCGACCAGTCCTCCCCCACCTCACCGGCGTCCCCCACCGAGCCGACACCGGTCGAGGCATCGGTGGCCGAGGCGTCGGCGGCCGAACTGGCCGCTCAGGGCGACTTCCTGGGCTGGGCGAAGGCGCGCGGCCTGCGGCTGCCGGACGAACCGGGCTCGTTCCTCACCGAGGCGATGGCGACCCCCGATTACGTGTACCGCCTGCCCGGCGTGAACGTGGCCGTCTTCGTGGACTCCCCGGACAAGGCGCAGGACAGTTCGCGGGACGAGGATGCGGAGGACCGCCTGTTCAATGCTCGCTGGGACGTCATCCGCTTCGCGCACGACGCCGACTGGGACGCCGTCGCCGCCGCCAATTCCCGCTACTTCGGCTCTCCGGCCGCCAACTGACCGCCCGCCCCATCCGGTCGGACCCAACACGAGGACTCGAAGACTCACATGGCACTCACGTACTCCGCCGGTTCCCTGGTGAAGGCCCGCGGCCGGGAATGGGTCGTGCTCCCTGAGAGCAAGCCCGATCTGCTCGTCCTGCGTCCGCTGGGCGGCTCGGACGACGACATCGCCGCAGTGTTCACCGCGTTCGAGACGGTGGACGAGGCGAAGTTCGCGTCGCCGGAGCCGAGTGACCTCGGTGACCAGCGGGCGGCGGGCCTGCTGCGTACAGCGCTGCGCGTCGGCTTCCGCTCCGGCGCGGGCCCGTTCCGCTCCCTGGCTGGGATCGCGGTGGAGCCGCGCGCGTACCAGCTCGTGCCGCTCCTCATGGCGCTGCGCCAGAAGACGGTCCGGATGCTGATCTCCGACGACGTCGGCATCGGCAAGACGATCGAGGCGGGCCTGGTCGCGAGCGAACTCCTCGCTCAGGGCGAGGCGACGGGCCTCGCCGTGCTCTGCTCCCCCGCGCTGGCCGAGCAGTGGCAACAGGAGCTGCGCACGAAGTTCGGCATGGACGCGGAGCTGGTCCTCTCCTCGACGGTCTCGCGCCTCGAAAGGGGCCTGGACCTCGGCCAGTCCCTCTTTGACAAGTACCCGCACGTCATCGTCTCGACGGACTTCATCAAGTCCCCGCGCCACCGCGACGACTTCGTACGCCACTGCCCCGACCTGGTCATCGTCGACGAGGCGCACACCTGCGTGGTCGCCGACGACACCTCGACGGCTTCGCAGAACCAGCTCCGCTACGAGCTGCTGCGCCGCGTCTCCGCGGACGAGACCCGGCACCTGCTGCTCGTGACGGCGACCCCCCACAGCGGCAAGGAGTCCGCGTTCCGCAACCTCCTCGGCCTGGTCAAGCCCGAACTGGCCCACGTGAGCCTTGACTCTGAGGCGGGCCGGAAGCTCCTCGCCCAGCACTTCGTGGCACGCAAGCGGGCGGACGTACGCCAGTACCTCACCAAGGAGGACGGCCTCAGCGACGACTCCCTCGCGGAGCGGACGGCGTTCCCCTCGGACCGCTACTTCAAGGACGAGACGTACAAGCTGTCGCCGGAGTACCGGGCCCTGCTCGACGACGCGATCGCGTACGCGAGTGAGCGCGTCGAGCAGGCGGGCAGTCAGGGCAAGCGGGAGGCACGCATCGCCTGGTGGTCGGCGATCGCCCTGCTCCGCTCCTTGGTGTCGTCCCCCCGCGCCGCCGCGCAGACGCTGCGGACCCGCTCTGCGGCGGCGATCGCCGCGTCGGCGGAGGAGGCCGACAAGTTGGGCGCCCCGCTCAACAGCGACGCGGCCGACAGCGACGCGATGGAGGGCATGGACGTCGCACCGGGCGCGGAGACGACCGAGGACCCACGCTCGTACCTCGCCGAACTCGCCGACATCGCCGAGCAGTTGGAAGGCCCTGCCAAGGACCTGAAGCTCAAGGCGCTGATCAAGCACCTCAAGGCGCTGCTCGCGGACGGCCACAACCCGATCGTGTTCTGTCGCTACATCCCGACGGCCGAGTACCTCGCCTCCCAGCTGGAGAACGACAAGGAGTCCGGCAGGCGCGGCCCGCTCGGCGCGAAGACCGTCGTCAAGGCGGTCACCGGCACGCTCTCCCCACAGCAGCGCCTGGAGCGCATCGAGAAGCTCGCCGAGGAGGCCGGCGAGGACGCCGCCGCCCGCCGCGTCCTCATCGCCACCGACTGCCTCTCTGAGGGCGTCAACCTCCAGCACCACTTCGACGCCGTCGTCCACTACGACCTGGCCTGGAACCCGACCCGCCACGACCAGCGCGAGGGCCGCGTCGACCGCTACGGCCAGCGCAAGGACCAGGTCCGCGTCATCACGTTGTACGGCGACGACAACGGCATCGACGGCAAGGTCCTCGAAGTCCTCATCAAGAAGCACCGCCAGATCAAGAAGGACCTCGGCATCTCCGTCTCCGTACCCGACGAACTGTCGACGGGCGTGACGGACGCGATCGTCGAGTGGCTGCTGATGCGCGGCCGCGAGGACCAGGACGCGCTGTTCAGCGCGGACGCGTTCAAGGTGAGCACGGAGAAGCTGGACAGCGACTGGAACTCGGCGGCCGAGCGAGAGAAGGCGTCGCGCTCGCGGTTCGCCCAGCGTTCCGTGCGTCCGCAGGAGGTGGCCCGCGAGGTCGCCTCGATCCGCGAAGCGCTGGGCGGGGCGGGCGAGATCGACACGTTCGTACGGGAGTCCCTGGGCGCCCTCGGTGCCGTACTCCGCGGCGACGGCGAGGACTTCACGGCCCAGGTCGGCGGCACGCCCATCGGCCTGCGGGACGCGCTCGCACCGACGGTCGGTGCTGAGGTGATCGAGAAGGACCGCCCGATCCCGTTCCGCGCGGACCCGGCGGTGGCGAGGGGTGAAGCTGCCCTGGTACGGACGGACCCGGTCGTCGGCGCCCTCGCGTCCCACGTCCTCAACGCCGCCCTGGACACCCACGCCGACGGCGCCCGCCCGGCCCGCCGCTGCGGTGTGGTCACCACGGACGCGGTCGGCACCCTCACCACCCTCCTCCTGGTCCGCTACCGCTTCCACCTCACACTGCCCTCCCGCAGCGGCGAGAAGCAGCTGGTCGCGGAGGACGCCCGGTTGGTCGCCTTCGAGGGCTCCGCCAGGAAGGCCGAGTGGCTGCCGGCGGAGCGGGCTCGGGCGTTGCTCGACGCGACAGCGTCGGAGAGCACGGACCGGCACTACGCAGAGCGCACGATGACGCGCCTACTCACCCAACTGCCGGATGTATACGGCCACTTGGATACGTACGGCGAGGATCTGGCCGCGGAGCTGGATGCCTCACACCGCCGAGTGCGCCAGGCGTCCGGTGAGATCGTCCGTGGCCTGTCTGTCACCGTGCAGAAGCCCGCCGACATCCTCGGCGCGTACGTGTACCTGCCCGTTGTTCCTGCGACTGCTGAGGTGTCCGCCTGATGTCCGCCGTCACCCGCAACCAGGTGTTCACCGCCGTCCACACGGTCGGGGGGCTGCTGCCTGCCGACATGCTGGTACGGATCTCCGAGGGCAAGGACGTCCCCGGCTCGAAGCCGGCCGACTACGGCCTGCCGTCCTCCCGCTCGGTACGCGACGAGGCCGAGCGCAGCTGGGAGTACCTGAAGCCGCTCTGGCGCGACCTGCGCAAGCACCTCCCCGAGGACCGCGAGACGGGCCTCCCGGCGGCCGACCCGACCGGCCGCGCCGGCAGTGACTGGCTGGCCCCGCTTTGGCGGGAGTTGGGCTTCGGCCCGCTGACGCATGTCGGCCCGGCGGGCATCACCGCCGACTCGGACGCGGAGAAGAGGTTCCCGGTCTCTCACCGCTGGCGGCACGCCCTCATCCACCAGACGGCCTGGAACGCCGACCTCGACAAGCGCGTCGGTGGCGCCGGTTCGGTCCCGCCGCAGTCGATGCTCCAGGAGTGTCTGAACCGCACGGAGGCCCACCTGTGGGGCGTCCTCACGAACGGCCGTCAGGTTCGCCTGCTGCGCGACTCCAGCGCACTGGCCACGGCCTCGTACGTCGAGTTCGACCTCGAAGCGATCTTCGACGGCGAGCTGTTCAGCGAGTTCGTGCTGCTGTACCGGGTGCTTCATGTGTCGCGGTTCGAGGTGGCGGAGGACGCGCCGCCGTCCGCGTGCCGGCTGGAGAAGTGGCGTACGGAGGCCATCGCCTCCGGCACCCGCGCCCTGGACCAGCTCCGCAAGGGCGTCCAGGACGCGATCACCGCGCTGGGTACGGGCTTCCTGCGGCACCCGGAGAACACGGCCCTGCGCGAGGACGTCCGCCCGAAGGTCCTCCAGGCCGCGCTACTGCGGCTCGTGTACCGGCTGCTGTTCGTCTTCGTGGCCGAGGACCGCGACGCGCTGCTGTCGCCGAAGGCGGACCCGGAGGCACGCGAGCGGTACGAGGCGTACTTCTCGTCGGCGCGGCTGCGCGCGCACGCAAGGAAGCGGCGGGGTACGGCCCACGGTGACCTGTACGAAGCGCTGTGCATCGTCCTCACAGCACTCGGCGACGAGAAGGGCCGCCCCGAGCTGGGCCTGCCTGGTCTCGGCGGTCTGTTCAACGACACGGACGCGGACGGCCCGCTGCGTGGGCTGAAGCTCTCCAACGAGGCTCTGTTGACGGCCGTACGGCACTTGTCGCAGGTGCGGGACGGCAGCTCCGGCCGCTGGCGGGCGATCGACTACCGTCATCTGGACGCGGAAGAGCTGGGCTCCGTATACGAGTCCCTGCTGGAGCTGGAGCCGAAGCACAGCACCGCCGACCGTACGTTCACGCTGGTTGAGGTGGCTGGTAACACCCGTAAGACGACGGGTAGTTACTACACCCCGTCCTCGCTCATCGAGTGCTTGTTGGACTCGACTCTGGACCCGGTGATACGGGACGCGGTGAAGCGGGGCGAGGAAGCGGCGTCGAAGTCGGGGGCGACCGACCCGGCGGAGGCGATTGTGAACGAGCTGCTGTCTCTGACTGTGTGCGACCCGGCGTGCGGCTCGGGGCACTTCCTGGTGGCGTCGGCGAGGCGCATCGCCAAGCAGGTGGCGGCGGTACGGGAGCGGAACCCCGAGCCGACGCTGGACGCGGTACGGCATGCGCTGCATGAGGTCGTCGCTCGCTGCATCTACGGCGTGGATCTCAATCTGATGGCTGTGGAGCTGGCCAAGGTGTCGCTGTGGCTGGAGGCGTTGGAGCCGGGGAAGCCGCTGGGATTCCTGGACGCGCATGTGAAGCACGGCAACGGGCTGATCGGGGCAACGCCGAAACTGCTGCGGGACGGGATTCCCGACGGCGCGTTCATCGCCACCGAGGGCGACGACAAGAAGCACGCCAAGGCACTGGAGAAGATCAACCAGCAGGAACGTGTCGGGCAGGGCAGCCTCTTCGACCTCGGCGACGAGGCCGTGCAGGTCGCCAACACCGTCTTCGCCAGTGGGCTTCGGTCCATCACGCTGGCTCAGGCGGAGGGGCTGACCGACGTACGCCGCCAGGAGGAGGCGTACGAGAAGTGGGCCGGCTCCTCGGCGTACCAGCGTGCCCGGCGGGTTGCCGACGCCTGGTGCGCGGCGTTCGTGTGGCTCAAGACGCCGGAGGCTCCGCGCGCGGTGACGCACTCGGTGTTCAAGGCACTGGAGGACCCGAGCGGCGGGGGTGTCGCCGCGGGGACCGGCGCCGAGATCGAGCGTCTGCGCGATCAGTACAACTTCTTCCACTGGCACTTGGAGTTTCCCGAAGTCTTCTCCGTTCCGGAGAACGGCCAGGGGGTGTCCCCTGCGACGGGCTGGGTGGGCGGCTTCGACTCCGTGGTGGGTAACCCGCCGTGGGACAGCGTGGACTTCCGCGAGCAGGAGTTCTTCGCCCAGCGGGCGCCGGAGATCGCCGAGGCGTCCCGCACGTCCGTGCGCAAGAAGATGATCGAGGCACTCAAGGACTCCCCTGACACCCTGCCCCTGTACGAGGAGTTCGAGGCGGGCAAGCGGAAGGTGTACGCCGAGAGCCACTTTCTTCGGAGGTCAGGCCGGGTTCCGCTGACGGGGCAGGGGAACCTCAACACGTACTCGATCTTCGCCGAGACCGACGTCATCCTGCTCTCCTCTAACGGGCGCGCAGGGATCATCGTTCCGACTGGGATCGCCACAGATGCACGGAACCAATACTTCTTCCGGGACTTGGTCCAGCGAGGGGCAATTCACTCGCTGATTGGCCTGGTGACTAACCCGAATCTCTGGTCCGGCATCGGGCATAACACCTTCAAGTTCTGCCTCTTTAGCCTGACCGGCTGGGGGTTGCGCGAGGATTGTGCACGGTTCGCCTTCGATCTCCTTGGAGTGGACGAGCTGGAGGACCCGCGCAACTCGTACGAGCTAACGCCAGAAGAAATTCAGGTCCTCAATCCGAACACGGGCACACTTCCCGTGTTCAGGTCCAGGCGAGATGCGGAAATCACGCTGCGCATGTACCAGCGCTTGCCTGTGCTCTGGAAAGAGGGCACTCCGAACGGCAATCCATGGGGCATGTCGTTCTCGCAAGGTTTGCTCAACACGGGCCACGAATCAGCTCTATTGCACCTGCGCGAGGAACTCGAAAGTTCCGGTTGGAAACTTGAAGGCAACATCTTCACCAAAGGTCGCGCGCGGATGCTACCCCTCTACGAGGCGAAGATGCTGCACCACTACGACCATCGGTGGGCCACGTACGACGACGCAGGTGACACCCGGGCGCTGGCGCTGGAAGAGAAAAACGACGGTAACGCCGTCGTCCTGCCTCACTACTGGGTTGCCGAAGAGGACACGCCTTCCGGGAAGTTCAATAAGGACGGCGAAGAAACTTTCATCCCGGGTGTCCGACAGCGTCTCGCCGAAAAGTCCTGGCCGCATGGCTTCATCCTCGGGTGGCGGGACGTGTCCAAGGTAGCCAACGAGAGGACCGTGATCAGCACTCTCATGCCAAAGGCAGGCGTTGGCCATAAGTTCCTGCTGGCTATGTGCCGTGCACCGGAACTCCTCGCCCCGCTTTGGGCCTCATTTGTGTTCGATTACGCGGCACGACAGAGCATCGGCGGCACCTCTATGAGCTTCTTCATCATGAAGCAGCTCCCCGTCCCTACACCCACCCAACTCTCCGCCCATGCATCCCTCATCGTCCCCCGAATCCTCGAACTCACCTACACCGCCACTGATATGACAGGCCTCGCCACCCACCTTGGCGGCACCGGCGCGCCCTACCAGTGGGACGAGCAGCGCCGTCGGAGCATCCGCGCCGAACTCGACGCCCTCTTCTTCCACCTCTACGGCATCTCCCGCGAAGACGCCGACTACATCCTCGACACCTTCCCCATCGTCCGCCGCAAGGACGAGGCCAAATACGGCTCGTACCGCACCAAGGAACTGATCCTCGCCGAGTACGACCGCATGGCCGCCGCCGGCCTCACCATGGAGACCCCGCTCGTCGAAGGCGAGAACTACGCCTCCACCCTCACCCCGCCGCCGGGCTATGGCCCGCGCCACCCGGCAAAGACTTCGGACGGAACCACGGCTTGAAATACAAAGACGAAGATGAGATTAAGCACGCGCTTGGAATCGACTCCTGGAGAAATCTCTCCAAAGACAAGATGATCAGGTTCGTGGCCATGATGCCCGACATGGGCACGGAGGTGGCCCTGAAAATCGTTGAGCAGTTTCCCGCGTTCAAGGATTTCGCTCAGAATGTTGTGGATGCGATGAAGAAATCGCATGAGTCCACGCTCTCAGCCAACAAGGAGAGCCAGGAACACGTCCATCGAGCCTTTCAGGAACTCAGGGATACTCTCAAGAATGAACTCGACAAGGGCGACTTGACTTGGGAACAGAAGAAGGAACTCATCGAGAAAATGCAGGAAGCCGTAAGGGAGGAGTCCCAGAAGGACAGCGAGAACAAACGGTTCTTGGATGGGGCACTCAAGAAAGTTTCGATGCTCGGTATTGCTGCACTCGCCTTGGGCGTGGCTTTTGTCGGTGGCAGGGTAATGGCTGAAAGCAAGGACAGCCCCGAAGAGACCCTGGAGGCTTGACTTTCGCCCCA
>NZ_JBXVPZ010000072.1:0-29847 GCF_057961495.1 Streptomyces sp. P5F9
CCGCCCGGCACCCCTCCCGCGCCGCCTCCTCCGGCTCGGCGCCCGCCAGCAGCGTCGCGAGGAAAGCCCCCGTGAAGGCATCCCCCGCACCCGTGGTGTCCCGGGGAACAGCCGGCTCGGCCGGTACGCGTGCGTGGACCGCCCCGGAGTGGGCGACCAGGGCTCCCTCGGCGCCCTGCTTGGTGACCACCAGGGGGACATGGCGGCTCAGCTTGGCCGCCGCGTCCGCCGGATCGGGCAACCCCGTGAGCAGGCACGCCTCGTCACGGCTCGGCAGCAGGACGTCCACTCCCTCGACGAGCGCGAGGAAGCGGTCCACGCCCAGCTCCACCAGGAACCCCGCCGACGCCGGATCCAGACTCACCGGCACCCCACGCGCGCGTGCCGACTCCAGCGCCACGGCCACCAGCGCCCGGCTCGGCTCGGAGAACAGCAGATACCCCGACAGATGCAGCCGTACGACACCATCGAGCAGCGCGTCCGACCAGTCGCCGGGATCGAGCCGCAGGGACGCACCGCTGTCCGTGAGGAACGTCCGCTCGGCCGACGCCCCCGTGTCGACCAGGCAGATCACCGTCCCGGTCGCCGCCTCCGGATCGACGACGAGACGGGGCCGTACCCCGGAGGCGACCAGCTCCCGCTCGTGCCACGCCGCCGCGTCCGCACCCACGCGACCGAGCAGCCGTACGTCCGTACAGCCCCAATGGGCCGCCCAGCACGCCACGTTGGCGCCCGCGCCGCCCGGCACGGTGCGGATCGCGGCGGCGGTGTCGGTGCCCGGGGCGAGCGGCCCCCGGTGCCGGGCGACGACGTCCGTGACGACGTCCCCGACGACCAGGAGGGCGCCGTTCGGCCTCGTCGTCACGCCTCGGCCCAGGCCGCCGCGATCCGCCCCGCCAGCCGTACGTTGCCGCGCACGGCCGCCAGGTTGGCGGTCAGCGAGGCACCGTCGGTGTGCTCGACCAGGTAGCCGAGCAGGAACGGGGTGACCGCCTGCCCGGTGACGCCCTCCGCCTCGCACGCGTGCAGCGCGTCGGCGAGCACGCGCGCGTGCAGCCCGGGATCCAACTGCTCGTCCTCGGGCACCGGATTGGCGACGATCAGCGTCGACTCCGGGGCGTCGAGCGCGTCCTGCGCCCGCATCACGGCCGCGACCTGCTCGGGGGTCTCCAGCGTCCAGTCCACCGGGTACCCCGAGTCGGAGAGGTAGAAGCCGGGGAAGCGGTCCGTACCGTATCCGGCGACCGCCACGCCCAGCGTCTCCAGGCGCTGCAGGGTCGCCGGCACGTCCAGGATCGACTTCACGCCCGCGCACACCACCGTGATCCGCGTGGACGCCAGCAGCCCCAGGTCGGCGGACTCGTCCTGCGTCACCGTCCACTCCCGGTGCACCCCGCCGAGCCCCCCGGTAGCGAACACCCGGATGCCCGCCCGCGCGGCCAGCAGCGCCGTCGCCGACACCGTGGTCGCCCCGCTGGCCCCCGCCGCCACCGCGAGCGGCAGGTCGCGGTGGCCCAGCTTGCGGATGCCGTCCTCGTTGGCGACCCGCTCCAACTGCTCCTTGTCCAGGCCGACATGGGGCCGCCCGTCCAGCACGGCGATCGTCGCGGGGACGGCGCCCTCCTGCCGTACCGCCGCCTCCAGCTCCAGCGCCACCTGGAGATTGCGCGGGCGCGGCAGCCCGTGCGCGATGATCGTCGACTCCAGGGCCACCACGGGTCGACGCGCGTCGATCGCCTCGCGTACTTCCTCGGACACCACCAGCACCACGCGCCTCCTGTCGTTCGGTCTTCCCTCATCCCTGGCGGGTGCCGGGCCTGGTCAAACCCTCGCGGACTGTGGGAGACACCACCAGCGGTCGACGTGGAAAAAGGGGGCCACGCGTGCGTGGCCCCCACTTTCCGTGTGTCAGACCGGGCTCACGCCCGCCAGCGTCCCGTGCGGATCGAGCACGTACTTGCGGCTGGCGCCCTGGTCGAACTCGGCGTAGCCCCGCGGTGCCTCCTCCAGGGAGATCGGGGTCGCGTTGACCGCCTTGGCGATGTGCACGCGCCCGTGCAGGATCGCCATCATCAGACTCCGGTGGTACGTCATCACCGGGCACTGACCGGTCGTGAACGCGTGGCTCTTGGCCCAGCCGAGCCCGAGCCGCACCTTCAGGGTGCCGCTCTTCGCGTCCTCGTCGACCCCGCCGGGGTCGGCGGTGACATACAGCCCGGGGATGCCCAGGGCACCGCCCGCGCGCGTGACGCCCATCAGCGAGTTGAGGACCGTCGCCGGCGCCTCCGGGGCGTCCGGGCCGTGCGCCCGTGCCTCGAAGCCGACCGCGTCGACCGCGGCGTCCACCTCGGGCTCGCCGAGGATCTCCGCGATCTGCTCCCCGATGTCGCCGCGCGAGACGTCGACGGTCTCGCAGCCGAAACTCCTTGCCTGGCCCAGGCGTTCGGCGTTGAGGTCGCCGACGATGACGACCGCGGCGCCCAGCAGCTGCGCGGACGCGGCCGCCGCCAGACCGACCGGACCCGCCCCGGCGACGTACACCGTGGACCCGACCCCGGCGCCCGCGGTGACCGCGCCGTGGAAACCGGTCGGGAAGATGTCCGACAGCATGGTCAGATCGAGCAGCTTCTCGCGTGCCTCGTCCCGGTCCGGGAACTTCAGCAGGTTGAAGTCCGCGTACGGGACCATGGCGTACTCGGCCTGACCGCCGACCCAGCCGCCCATGTCGACATAGCCGTAAGCCGCCCCGGGGCGGGCCGGGTTGACGTTCAGGCAGATGCCGGTCTTGCGTTCCTTGCAGTTGCGGCACCGCCCGCAGGCGATGTTGAACGGTACGGAGACGATGTCGCCCACGTCGATGAACTCGACGTCCGGCCCCCGTTCGACGACCTCTCCGGTGATCTCGTGTCCGAGGACCAGCCCCTCGGGCGCGGTCGTCCGACCACGCACCATGTGCTGGTCACTGCCACAGATGTTGCTGGCGAGCACCTTCAGGATCACCCCGTGCCGGGCCTTTCGGCCGACGTTGGCGGGGGCGACTCCCGGCCCGTCCTGCAGTTCAAGCGTCGGGTAGTCGATGGTCCTGACTTCCACCGCTCCCGGCTTGAGATACGCGACTGCCCTGTTTCCGCTTCCACTCATGCGTGTTCGCCGTCCCTTCGGCTCCGATCCCCCGGATGCCAGTGGCTGTGCGCACGGCGGAGTCTGCTACCGGCCGGGCCTCCCGGCCACCCTTCGCGGGACATCGGAAACCGGGATCTTCCGGGAGCGGGTGAGAAGGGCCGGCGCGGCCAGGGGTATCAGCAGGCAGGCGGCGGTGAGATTCAGCCAGCCGTAACGCGCCTCGGCGACCACCAGCCCGGCGACCGCTCCGCCGATGCCCGCCGAGGTGTTCATGGCGAGGTCGGACAGCCCCTGCGCGGCGGCACGCGCGGGCTGCGGCACCGAGTCCGTGAGCAGCGCCGAGCCGGAGACGAGCCCCGCCGACCAGCCCAGGCCCAGCACGAACAGCCCCAGCGCGATCCGCCCGTGACTCCCGCCCGCCGTACCGGCGAGGAACGCGGCGCAGGCCGGCAGCCCCACCGCGAGCCCTGTCCCGGACAGCCGCCCGACCCGGTCGGACAGCCTCCCCATCAGCGGCGAGAACGCGTACATCTCCGGGATGTGCCCGCTGATCACCAGCCCAACGAGATCGATGCTCGCCCCGTGGTGGCCCAACTCGACCGGCGTCATCGCCATCACCGACACCATCGCCGTGTGCGACACGGCCACGGTCACCAGCGCCAGCCGCGCCCGCCCGAGCCCTCAGAACAACGGCTCGGGCAGCACCCCCTCCAGCGCCAGCAGCTTCCTCTTGGTCTCCAGGCCGCCCCCGAACCCGCCGATGCCGCCGTCGCTCTCGACGACCCGATGGCACGGCACGACGACCGGCAGCGGATTGGACCCCATCGCCACCCCTACCGCCTGGGCCGCGAGCGGCTGCCCGACCCGCCCGGCCAGATCGCCGTACCCGACGACCGAGCCGTACCGCACGCCGGACGCCAGCTCGCGCAGCACCTGCCGGTTGAAGCCGGAGATCAGGGACCAGTCGAGCGGCAGCTCGAAGTCGCGCAGATCACCGGCGAAGTAGGCCTCGATCTGACGTATCGCCTCGGCCAGCAAGGGGGAGTCGGGCGCCTCCACCGGTTCGGTGCCCAGCCGGGTCGCCAGTCGGTCGAGGGTCTTGTCGCGCACCGCGTCCGTGGCGTGGAAGACCACGTTGACCAGGCCGTCCTGTGTCGCGGCCAGCAGCAGCGGACCGATGTCGGTGCCGACGACGGTCCACGCGACCCGCTGCTCGTTCTGCCCATGGCTGTCCATGCGCCCACCGTACGACCCGGCACTGACAACGCCCCGCGAGCGGCCTCAGAACCCGTTCAGCGCGGACCGCACCACGTCCGGCTTGTTCGTGATGAGCCCGTCCACGCCGTACCCGGCGACCTTCCAGGCGGTCGGCGCGTCGTCGACCGTCCAGGCGTACACCTCCATCGGACGGCCGTGCGGGCCCGTGTGTCCGTGCACGGCGGAGACGTAGCCCATGGAGATCGAGCCGTACGACGGGTTGATCAGGTCGGTGTAGGCGGCGTAGTCCTGCAGGGCGGACATGGGGGGCGTGCCGAGGAAGGCGGTCCTGATGGCGGGCCTCAGGTCGTGCACGACGCGGATGCTGTCCGCGCTGAAGCTCTGCACGATCAGCCGGTCGTCGAGGTGCCCCTCGTCCAGCCACCCCTCGTTGCCCAGGAGCTTGAGGGTCTGCTGCTCGATGCCGGGGTACAGCTCCGGGTTCTTGATCTCCAGGAGCAGGCTCTGACGGTTGTGCTCCACCTCGCGCATGTATTGCGTGAGCGTGGGCACGCGCGTGCCTGTGAACGCGGGACCGAACCAGCTTCCCGCGTCGAGGCGCGCGATCTCGGCGGCGGTGAAGTCCTTCACCTTCCAGGGAGCCCGATGGGGGAACACCTTCTGGACGTCGGTGGTGCGCTTCAGGCTGTCGTCGTGGATGACGACGAGTTCGCCGTCCTTGGTGCGCTGGACGTCGTTCTCGACCCACTGGAAGCCGAGCCGGGCCGCTTTGTCGATGGAGGCCAGGGTGTTCTCGGGCGCATAGGAGGACGCACCTCGATGGGCGACGACCGTGGGCCACTGGGCGGCGTCGCCGGCCCGGGCGGCGGGGGAGGGGAGCAGAAGGGCGGCGGCCCCCAGGAGCGCGGTGGTCGAGGCGGCAACTGCGCGCAGGTGCATGCGTACTCCTCGCATCGAGCGATCACATACAGCTCAAGGATGACAGCGGAACGTCACTACCCGTGGGGTACAGGATGGACACAGAATGAATGGTGTTGCCCAAGTCCGCTCACCGGTGCCGCACAAGTGGGGCAGGGCCGTGTTTCTTTGCCGGAAAATCGTTCGACCATTCCGGTGGGGGTCATACTCTCTGCGTCGACCCTGACCGTTCCGGCGGTCCTGGGGCTGGGCGCGTTTCAGGAATTCCGGAATGGAACAGGACGGAAGGGCAACTGCGCATGCAGGGCACGGTCGACGGATTCAGCTACGGACTCGTCACACCGCTGGTGGCCTACCTCATGGCGTGCCTCGGCGGCGCCCTCGGCCTGCGCTGCACCACCAGATCGATGCTCGTCGCCCAGTCCTGGCGCCCCGGATGGCTCGCCCTCGGATCGGCGGCGATCGGTTCCGGCATATGGACGATGCACTTCATCGCGATGATGGGGTTCTCGGTCCGCCAGACACCGGTCCACTACGACAAACCGATGACCTTCGCGAGCCTCGCCGTCGCCGTCGTCATGGTGGGCGTCGGGATCTTCATCGTCGGCTACCGGGGAGCCCGCGGGACGGCGCTCTTCACCGGCGGCACCCTCACCGGCCTGGGCATCGCCTCGATGCACTACCTGGGCATGGCCAGCATGCGTCTCAACGGCAAGCTCGAATACAACACGCTCACCGTCTCCGCGTCCGTCGTCATAGCGGTCGTCGCCGCGATCAGCGCCCTCTGGGCCGCCGGACAGGTCCGCGGGTTCCTGTGGAGCGTGGGCGCGAGCCTCGTCATGGGGCTCGCCGTCGCCGGCATGCACTACACCGGCATGGCCGCCCTCAGCGTCCACGTGCACGGCACGGCCCCGACCACCGACGGTGTGTCGGCCGCGTCCCTGCTCGCGCCCATGATGATCGGCCCCATCGCCTTCCTCCTCCTGGTCGGCGTCGTCGTGATGTTCGACCCGCTGATGGTCATGGGGAAGCCCGCTCAGGCTCCCGTCGAGCACAAGCCCGGCGTCCCGGCCGGCGCCCTCGTGCCGCACCCCCGGCGCACCCCCGTCCGCGCCGCCCGCGAGCTCGGGCACCGCCGCTCCCGCACCCCGCAGAACCGCTGATCCGACCCCGTTGTCAGTGGTGGGTCGTACGGTTGGTTCCATGCGGCCCGTTTCCCACATCGAACGCACGGTGGCGCCTTTCGAGGTCGTCAGCCCCTACCAGCCCAGCGGCGACCAGCCGGCGGCCATCGCCGAGCTGGCCCGACGCGTCGAGGCAGGTGAGAAGGACGTCGTCCTGCTGGGCGCGACCGGCACCGGCAAGTCCGCCACCACCGCGTGGATGATCGAGAAGCTCCAGCGCCCCACCCTCGTGATGGCGCCGAACAAGACCCTGGCCGCCCAGCTGGCCAACGAGTTCCGCGAGCTCCTGCCGAACAACGCCGTCGAGTACTTCGTCTCGTACTACGACTACTACCAGCCCGAGGCCTACGTCCCGCAGTCGGACACCTACATCGAGAAGGACTCCTCGGTCAACGAGGAGGTCGAGCGTCTGCGCCACTCCGCGACCAACTCGCTGCTCACCCGCCGCGACGTCATCGTGGTCGCCTCCGTCTCCTGCATCTACGGCCTCGGTACTCCGCAGGAGTACGTGGACCGCATGGTCCCCCTCAAGGTCGGCGACGAGATCGACCGCGACCAGCTGCTCCGCCGCTTCGTGGACATCCAGTACACGCGCAACGACGTGGCCTTCAGCCGCGGCACCTTCCGTGTCCGCGGCGACACCATCGAGATCTTCCCGGTCTACGAAGAACTGGCCGTCCGCATCGAGATGTTCGGCGACGAGATCGAAGCCCTCTCCACCCTCCACCCGCTCACCGGCGAGATCATCAGCGAGGACGAGCACCTCTACGTCTTCCCGGCCTCCCACTACATCGCCGGCCCCGAGCGCATGGAGCGGGCCGTCAACGACATCGAGAAGGAACTCGCCGAGCGGCTGGCCGAGATGGAGAAGCAGGGCAAGCTCCTGGAGGCCCAGCGCCTGCGCATGCGGACCACGTACGACCTGGAGATGCTCCGCCAGATCGGCTCCTGTTCCGGCGTCGAGAACTACTCGATGCACTTCGACGGCCGCGAGCCCGGCTCCGCGCCGAACACCCTGATCGACTACTTCCCGGAAGACTTCCTGCTCGTCATCGACGAGTCGCACAACACCGTCCCGCAGATCGGCGCCATGTACGAGGGCGACGCCTCCCGCAAGCGCACCCTCGTCGACCACGGCTTCCGGCTGCCCTCCGCCCTGGACAACCGCCCCCTGAAGTGGGAGGAGTTCCAGAAGCGCATCGGACAGACGGTCTACCTGTCGGCGACCCCGGGCAAGTACGAGCTCTCGCGCGCGGACGGCGCCGTCGAGCAGATCATCCGCCCCACCGGCCTCATCGACCCCGAGGTCGTCGTCAAGCCCACCGAGGGTCAGATCGACGACCTGGTGCACGAGATCCGCAAGCGCACCGAGAAGGACGAGCGGGTACTGGTCACCACGCTCACCAAGAAGATGGCCGAAGACCTCACGGACTACTTCCTGGAACTCGGCATCCAGGTCCGCTACCTGCACAGCGACGTCGACACCCTGCGCCGCATCGAGCTGCTGCGCGAGCTGCGCTCCGGCGAGTTCGACGTCCTGGTGGGCATCAACCTCCTCCGCGAGGGCCTCGACCTGCCCGAGGTGTCCCTGGTGGCCATCCTGGACGCCGACAAGGAGGGCTTCCTGCGCTCCGGCACCTCCCTGATCCAGACCATCGGCCGCGCGGCGCGCAACGTCTCCGGTCAGGTCCACATGTACGCCGACCGGATCACCCCGGCGATGGAGAAGGCCATCGAGGAGACCAACCGCCGCCGGGAGAAGCAGGTCGCGTACAACACGGAGCGCGGCATCGACCCCCAGCCGCTCCGCAAGAAGATCAACGACATCGTCGCGCAGATCGCCCGCGAGGACGTCGACACGGAGCAGCTGCTCGGCTCGGGCTACCGCAAGGCCAAGGACGGCAAGGGCGCCAAGACCCCCGTGCCCGCGCTCGGCGGCAAGGCCGCGAAGAGCGCCAAGTCCGCCAAGGGCAAGGCCCAGGACACCGTGCCCACCGACCGTCCCGCGGCCGAACTCGCCGAGCAGATCGAGGAGATGACGGCACGTATGCGTGCCGCCGCCGCGGACCTGCAGTTCGAGGTCGCGGCCCGGCTGCGCGACGAGGTCCACGAGATGAAGAAGGAACTGCGTCAGATGAAGGAGGGCGGCCTGGCCTGACCGCCCGGACGGACCGCCGGACCTCGGGGTATGCGCTCTGTGTTGCAAGACCGACACAAAGTCCGATGCGGGGTTCGGCACTGTCAGTGGCGCTGCGTAGGGTTCTGGACATCCGCGGATTCCGCGGCAACAGGGGACAGTTCGAGAGGGGAACAGCCGTGACGGTCAACATGACCAAGGGTCAGGCCATCAGTCTGCAGAAGAACGACGGGTCCGGCCTGACCGCGGTGCGCATGGGTCTCGGCTGGCAGGCGGCTCCCCGGCGCGGCCTGTTCGGCTCGCGCACCCGGGAGATCGACCTCGACGCGTCCGCCGTGCTGTTCGCCGACAAGCAGCCGGTCGACGTGGTGTTCTTCCGCCACCTGGTGAGCGACGACGGCTCCGTGCGCCACACCGGCGACAACCTCGTCGGCGGCGTCGGCCAGGGCGGGGACGACGAGGCGATCCTCGTCGACCTCGCGCGCGTGCCGGTACACATCGACCAGATCGTCTTCACCGTGAACTCCTTCACAGGCCAGACCTTCCAGGAGGTGCAGAACGCGTTCTGCCGCCTGGTCGACGAGACCAACGGCCAGGAGCTGGCCCGCTACACGCTGGCGGGCGGTGGCCAGTACACGGCCCAGATCATGGCGAAGGTGCACCGCACCGGTTCGGGCTGGACGCTGACGGCCCTCGGCACGCCGACCAACGGCCGCACCTTCCAGGACCTGATGCCGGCGATCCTGCCGCACCTGTAGGGCGGCCCGGCGCACACGACACGACACGGCTGAGCAGGGGGACGAGAGCGATGGCAGCCGAGCTGGTGCGAGGGCAGAACCACCCGCTCTCCCAAGTGCGCCTGGAGATCCGGGTCGCGGCCGGAAAGCCGGTCGTGGCCGCCGCCACGCTCGGCGACGAGCACGGCAGGATCCACGGCGTCGAGTGGGTGGCCCACCCGGGCACACCCACCCTGCCCGGCCTGGAGGTCTCCAAGCAGGCGGCCGCCGACCACCGCCTCGCGGTCGACCTGGGCGCCATGCCGGAGGCCGTGCACCGCGTCAGCGTGCTCCTCGCCCTGCCCCTCGGCGCCGACGGCCCCGCCCGCTTCGGCGCCGTGGCCGCGCCCTTCGTCGCGGTCACCGGCCTCGACGGCACCGAGGTCGCCAGCTATACCATCACCGGCCTGGACGCCGAATCCGCCGTCGTGGCCCTGGAGTTGTACCGCAGGCAGGGCGCCTGGAAGGTACGCGCCGTCGGCCAGGGCTACGCGGGCGGCCTCGCCGAACTCCTCACCGACCAGGGCCTGCCCCAGGCCCCCCACCTCGCGGGCACCATCAACGAAGCGGTGGCCCACGGCCTCGCCCGCTCCGTGGCCGCACCCCCACCGCGCACCCCGGACGGCGACCGCACCCGCCAGACGGCCACACCGGCCCTCGGCCCCGAGGGGAGCGGACCTACGACACAGGGCACCCCAGGAGCCGTAGCACCGCAGCCGACGTCTCCGTACGGGACGCAGGGCACCCCGGGGGGCGTAGCGCCGCAGTCCGGATTCCCCGGTTCCGCCGCGCCTGCCGACCCGGCCGCCACTCAGTCCGCCGCCCCCGCCTCCGGTGGCCCGATCGACTACAGCCATCCGCGTCGGCAGCAGACCGGGGCACCCCCGCAGCCCGCGCCGACCGCGGCGCCGGCTCAGCCCGGGCAGCCCGCGCGGCCCGTTGCCGGGGACGCGACCGGGTGGTCGATGGAGGAGCGGCTGTACAACCAGGTGTGGGGGATGTTCGAGGACCTCGCGCGCACCATGGCCGCGTACCGCAGTGCGGTCGACTTCGCGGACTCGCGCATGGAGAAGGAACTCGACCAGGCCCTGTCCGATCCGCGCAGCCGGATCGGTGGTCAGGGCGACGCGGCCCGGGAGGCGGCGCAGGTCAAGCACGCTCAACTCGTCGACCAGGCACGGGCGGCCCTGGACCGGGACCTCGCCCAGCTGGCCGCCGAGTCCGACGTGGTCGAACCCGCGCTTCCGCCGGCGTTCGCGGGCTGGGACAACCCCGTCTGGCACGGCTACCGCGTCCCGATGGAGATCCCGATGGCCGTGCGCCTCGGCGATCTCCACCTTCCGGAAAGCCCCGAGCTGCGCGTCCCGATGCTGGTCCGGCTGCCGTTGGAGCGCGGCATGTGGATCGACAGCGGTGGCGCGGAGTCCCTCGACGGCTCGTTCACCGACTCGCACGAGCTGCGGCGCCTCGCGCTGGACACGGCCGTGGCGCACGCGGCCCGGCTGCTCGCCGTCTATCCGGCGGGCGAGTTCGCCGTGCACGTCATCGACCCGGCCGGTTCGGCGGCGCAGGCGCTGGTCCCGCTGGTGCACACCGGCGTGCTCGCGGCGCCGCCCGCCGTGGGCGCCGCCGGGGTGACGGACGTGCTGACCCGGCTCACCCAGCGGGTGGACCTGGTGCAGATGGCGGTGCGCGGCGGTGCCGCCGACTCGCTGCCGCCCGGCCTCGACACGGCCGAGCAACTGCTGATCGTCAACGACTTCCCGCACGGCTTCGACGACCGGGCCGTGACCCAGCTGCGCTATCTCGCCGACGAGGGCCCGAGCGTCGGCGTCCATCTGATGATGGTCGCGGACCGCGAGGACGCGGCGGGCTACGGCCCGCTGCTCGACCCCCTCTGGCGTTCGCTGATGCGACTCACCCCGCTGCCGGACGACCACCTCGCCGACCCCTGGGTCGGACATGCCTGGACGTACGAGCCCTCGCTCGTGCCGTCCGGCAGCCAGGTGCTGCGGCAGGTGCTGACCGAGGTCGCGACGGCCCGGACCAAGCTCAGGTAAAGAGCCATCACCTGCACTTTTATCCCTTCTTTGGCAATCGCTTTACCTTTCCTTGGTGGTTGGGGTAGGCTTTTCCGTACGGAGGGGAGTACTCCCTATCTGCTGCGGCGTACCCGTCAATACGGATCAGGCCAGATCCCGGGGCGTCGGCCCTGGGCGCCCGTCCAAGGTGGAAGAGACCTCCGGTAGCGACGACGCTGACCATTTGCCGTTAATACCGCCGGAGGAGCAGTAGTGGATGTTTCCGTGACCCTGTGGGTCCTGACCATCGTGGGGCTGGCGGCCCTCATCGCGGTCGACTTCTTCATCGGCCGCAAGCCGCATGACGTGTCGATCAAGGAAGCCGGAATCTGGACGATCGTCTGGATCGCCCTCGCCGGACTCTTCGGACTCGGCCTGCTCGTCTTCGGGGACGGCCAGGCCGGCGGGGAGTTCTTCGCCGGCTTCATCACCGAGAAGTCGCTGAGCGTCGACAACCTCTTCGTCTTCGTCCTGATCATGGCGAAGTTCGCCGTGCCCTCGCAGTACCAGCAGCGGGTGCTGCTCGTCGGCGTCCTCATAGCCCTGGTCCTGCGGGCCATCTTCATCGCGGCCGGCGCGGCCATCCTCGCCAGCTTCGCGTGGGTCTTCTACATCTTCGGCGCCTTCCTCATCTGGACCGCCTGGAAGCTCATCCAGGAGGCCCGCGCCGACGAGGAGGAAGAGGAGTTCGAGGAGAACAAGCTGCTCAAGGCCGCCGAGCGCCGCTTCGGCGTGGCCGACCGGTACCACGGCACCAAGCTGTGGATCCGGGAGAACGGCAAGCGGGTCATGACCCCGATGCTGGTCGTGATGCTCGCGATCGGTACGACGGACGTGCTGTTCGCGCTCGACTCCATCCCCGCGATCTTCGGCCTGACCCAGGACCCGTACATCGTGTTCACGGCCAACGCCTTCGCGCTGATGGGCCTGAGGCAGCTGTACTTCCTCATCGGCGGCCTGCTGAAGAAGCTGGTCCACCTCAGCTACGGCCTGTCGGTCATCCTCGGCTTCATCGGCGTCAAGCTCGTCCTGCACGCACTGCACGAGTCCGGCGTCCATGTCCCGGAGATCTCCATCCCGGTCTCGCTGGGCGTGATCTGCGCGGTCCTGATCGTCACCACGATCACCAGCCTGATGGCCAACAAGAAGCAGGCGGCGGCCGAGGCGGCGCAGGCAGGGACCGAAGGCGCTCCGAAGGACAGCATCGACGCCTGACCACGTCCGACGTAGGAGAAACGATCACCGGGAGCACCGCACGATGAATTGCCGACCACCGCTCCCGGTGCTTCGTTGGATACCGAGCGCGACCGGTCCGGGAGCGCCACGGCCGCGTGGAGGTATCCATGGACGTATCGAAGAAGTTCGTGCAGATCGTCGACTTCGAGACCGATCGCTTCGACGAGATGCAGGCGGTTGCCGAGGAAGCGGACAAGCGGATGGCCGGCCGCGCCGGCGGGCCGACGCACCGCCTCGTCCTGCGGGACCGGAACAATCCGGGCCACGTCCTCGTCGTGATCGAGTTCGACTCGTACGAGGACGCCATGCGCAACAGCCAGGACCCCGAGACCGGCAAGATGGCCGAGCAGATGGCCGCGTTGTGTACCAGGCCGCCGTCGTTCACCGACTGCGACGTACTGGACATGACCGAGTTCAAGTAGCGCCGGACGGGCCCCGCACCGCCGGAATGCGGGGCCCGTACGCCTCTGCGAGGATCGCGTCATGATCACTCGGCTCAGGTCGCTCACCAACCGGTGGACGACCTTCGTACCGGTGCTCGCGGCCGTCCTTTTGATCTTCACCTGGGGGCGCAAGGATCTGCCCGCCGTGGTCGTCGCCCTGGTGACCCTGGTCCTCGCCGGCGCCGTGCTGGCCGCGGTGCACCACGCCGAGGTGATCGCCCACCGGGTCGGGGAACCCTTCGGCTCCCTCGTCCTCGCCGTCGCCGTCACGATCATCGAGGTCGCCCTGATCGTCACCCTGATGGCCGACGGCGGCGACAAGAGTTCGACCCTTGCCAGAGACACCGTCTTCGCGGCCGTCATGATCACCTGCAACGGCATCGTCGGCCTGGTCCTCATCGTCGCCTCGCTGCGCCACGGCACGGCGGTCTTCAACCCGGAGGGCACCGGCGCCGCCCTCGCCACTGTGGCGACCCTGGCCACGCTCAGCCTGGTCCTGCCGACCTTCACCACCAGCAAGCCGGGCCCGGAGTTCTCCGGCGCCCAGCTCACCTTCGCCGCGCTCTCCTCACTCGCCCTGTACGGCCTCTTCGTGGCCACGCAGACCGTGCGGCACCGCGACTACTTCCTGCCGGTCTCCCGGCAGGGCGAGGCGATCACCCAGGACCACCACGCGGACGCGCCCTCCGCCCGCACCGCCCTGATCAGCCTGGGCCTGCTGGGCCTCGCCCTGATCGGCGTGGTCGGACTGGCCAAGGGCGTCTCGCCGACCATCGAGTCCGGCGTCGAGGCGGCCGGGCTGCACCACGCAGTCGTCGGCGTGATCATCGCGCTGCTCGTGCTGCTTCCCGAGACCATCGCCGCCCTGCGCTCGGCCCGCCGCGACCGGGTGCAGACCAGCCTCAACCTCGCGCTGGGCTCCGCGATGGCCAGCATCGGCCTCACCATTCCCGCCGTCGCCCTCGCGTCCATCTGGCTCTCCGGCCCGCTCGTCCTCGGCCTCGGCTCCACACACATGGTGCTGCTCGCCCTGACGATCGTGGTGAGTTCGCTGACCGTGGTACCGGGCCGGGCGACACCGCTCCAGGGCGGAGTCCATCTGGTGCTGTTCGCGGCGTACTTGGAGCTGGCGATCAATCCGTAACGCGCGGAGTTCCGTGCGCGAGGCGCTCCGGACGGCACGTAAACGCTTGCGCAAGCCTTTACGTCTCCTGTCCTACGGCCTTACGTCCCTCGCCCCGCGAGCCCTCACCCGGTGACCGGCTCCGCGGCCACCGCCCCCATCGGCCGGGTCTCCGGCAGCAGCGCGAAGCAGCCCAGGCTGAACAGGGCGACCCCCGTCAGATAGGCGCCCACACCCCAGGGGACACGCCCACTGTGCCCCGCGAGAGCCGTCGCCACGATCGGGGTGAGCGCGCCACCGAGAACCCCGCCGAGGTTGTAGCCCACGGCGGCGCCCGTACAGCGCACCCGGGGCTCGTACAGCTCCGGCAGATACGCGCCGAGCACGGCGAACATCGTCACGAACGCGAGCAGCGCCCCCAGGAACCCGAGGAACATCAACAGCGGCGCACCCGTGGCGAGCAGCGCGACCATCGGGAACATCCACAACGCGGCGGCCGTGCACCCCAGCAGACACAGCGTCCGACGCCCGTAGCGGTCGCTCAACAGCGCCATCACGGGGGTCAGTGAACCCTTCACCACCACGGCGGCCATGATGCAGGCCAGCATCTCCGTACGGCCGACCCCGAGCCGCTCCGTACCGTAGGCGAGGGACCAGGTCGTCACCGCGTAGAAGATCGCGTACCCCACCGACAGCGCCCCGGCGGTCAGCAGGACCAGCCGCCAGTGCTCGCGCACCACTTCGGCGAGCGGCACACGCGCGTGGTCGTCGATTTCGAGGAACCGGGGGCTCTCGGCGAGCGACGAGCGCAGCCACAGCCCACCGAGGGCCAGCACCCCGGCCACCCAGAACGGCACCCGCCAGCCCCACTGCGCGAACTGGGCGTCCGTCAGGGTCGCCGACAGCGCCAGCATCACACCGTTGGCCAGCAGGAACCCCACCGCGGGCCCGGCCTGCGGAAAGCTCGACCACAGGCCGCGCCGCCCGGCCGGCGCGTGCTCGGCGGTCAGCAGCACCGCCCCGCCCCACTCCCCGCTGAGCCCCAGCCCCTGCAGAAAACGCAGCACCAGAAGGAGCACGGGAGCGGCCACCCCGATCGAGCCGTACGACGGTACGCAGCCGACCGCGACCGTCGAGGCACCGGTCAGCAGCAGCGAGGCGACGAGGACGGGCCGCCGTCCGCGCCGGTCCCCGAAGTGCCCGAACAGGATCGAGCCCAGCGGGCGCGCCACGAAACCCACCCCGAACGTCCCGAAGGCGGCCAGCGTCCCCGCCACCGGCGAGAACGTCGGGAAGAACAGGGGGCCGAGGACCAGGGCCGCAGCCGTGCCGTAGACGAAGAAGTCGTAGAACTCGATCGCGGTCCCGGCGAGCGAGGCGGCCGCGAGGCGCAGCATGGAAGGGGGTCTTACGGTGCGTACATCGTGCATGCCGCGTCAACTACCCACAGTGAGCAACGGTTACGGGGGCGTGCGGTGGTGCGGAGGGGTCGTGATAGACCGGGTCCGAGCAGCGGCCGTCGACCGGCGGCCCCGCCTCGAACGACATGTCCGAACGGACCGGAGGAACCGTGCCCCGCACCCTGGCCAACGCCCCGATCATGATCCTCAACGGCCCCAACCTGAACCTCCTGGGCCAGCGCCAGCCGGAGATCTACGGCTCCGACACGCTCGCCGACGTCGAGGCCCTGTGCGTCAAGGCGGCGGCGGGACTCGGCGGCACGGTGGACTTCCGGCAGTCCAACCACGAGGGCGAACTGGTCGACTGGATCCACGAGGCGCGCCTGAACCACTGCGGCATCGTGATCAACCCGGCCGCCTACTCGCACACCTCGGTCGCGATCCTGGATGCCCTCAACACCTGTGACGGGCTACCGGTGGTGGAGGTCCACATCTCCAACATCCACCAGCGCGAGTCGTTCCGGCATCACTCGTACGTCTCGCTGCGCGCCGACGGTGTCATCGCGGGGTGCGGTGTGCAGGGGTACGTGTTCGGCGTGGAGCGGGTCGCCGCGCTGGCGGGCGCGGGGAAGGCCGACGCGTAAGCACCGGCCTCCAGGCGTACGCCCCTTACAGACCACCAGTTACAGACGCCCCGTTACAGCCGGCCCGCCTCCACGATCCGTCGCAGGAAGCGCTGCGTGCGCTCCTGCTGCGGGTCGCCGAAGATCTGCTGGGCCGTGCCGCGCTCCAGGACGACCCCTCCGTCCAGGAAACACACCTGGTCGGCGACGTCCCGGGCGAAGCCCATCTCGTGCGTGGCCAGCACCATGGTCATGCCCTCGTCCTTCAAGTCCCGCACCACGGCGAGCACTTCACCGACCAGCTCGGGGTCGAGCGCGGCGGTGATCTCGTCGAAGAGCAGCAGCCGGGGACGTACGGCCAGCGCGCGCACGATCGCCACCCGCTGCTGCTGACCGCCGCTCAGCCGGTCCGGGTAGGCGCCCGCCTTGTCCCCGAGCCCGAGCCGCTCCAGCAGTTCACGCGCGTGTGCCTCGGCCTCCGCACGGGACACGCCGTGCACCCGGCGCGGGGCCAGGGTGATGTTCTCCAGGACCGTCATGTGCGGGAACAGGTTGTACGCCTGGAACACCACGCCGATACGGCGCCGTATCGCGTCCGGGTCGACGCGCGGGTCGGTGATCTCCTCGCCGTCCAGCCAGATCGCGCCGTCGTCGATGTCCTCCAGGAGGTTCGCGCAGCGCAACAGCGTCGACTTGCCGGAGCCGGAGGCGCCGATCAGCGCGGTCACCGTGTGCTGCGGGACCTCCAGGTCGACGTCCCGCAGGACGACCGACGTGCCGAAGGTCTTGCGGACGGACTCCATGCGCAGCACGGGCGAGGCGGCGGAGATGTCTTCGGTGCTCATGTCGTGCCTCCCTGGGCGCGCTGCCGGTCCATCCGCGCGGTCACCCAGTCCGTGAAGCGGGTCATCGGGATGGTCAGCGCCACGAAGACGAGCCCCGCGACGATGTACGGCGTGTAGTTCAGGGCGCGCTGCGCGATGATGTCGGACGCCCGTACGGCGTCGATCGCGCCGCCGATCGACACGAGCCCGGTGTCCTTCTGGAGGGACACGAGATCGTTCAACAAGGGCGGCACCTGCCGGCGTACGGCCTGGGGGAGTACCACGTGCCGCAGCGCCTGCCGGTTGCTCAGGCCCAGTGAGCGGGCCGCGGCGCGCTGCGAGGGGTGCACGGACTCGATGCCCGCGCGGAACACCTCGGCGACGTACGCCGAGTACGTGAGCGTCAGCGCCGCACCGCCCAGCCACACGGGGTCGACGGTCAGGCCCTGGAGGCGCAGAGCGGGCACTCCGAAGACCACGATCATCAGGTTGATGATCAGCGGCAGCCCGCGGAAGAAGTCCGTGTACGCGGCGGCCAGCACCCGCAGGGGGAAGAACACCGGCCCGCGCAGGGTGCGCGCGATGGCGATCAGCATGCCCAGGACGAGCACCAGCACGCCGCAGATCAGCAGCAGCCGGACGTTCAGCCACAGCCCTTCGAGGACCTTGGGGAACGCCTCGCGCGCGTAGTGCCCGTCGAAGAAGGTCTCCTTGGTGCGCTCCCAGCCCGGCGCGCTGACCACGACCACGTACAGGACGACGGCCGTGACCAGGGTCGACACCGCGGCGATGGCCGTCGCGCGCCGGGCACGCGTGCGCTTGTGCCGCTCGCGGTCAAGGCGCCGCCGCGAGGGGACGTACGTGTCGCCCCCGCCGGGCATGTCGCCCTTGTCGTCCGCGGCCTCCCGGCCGGAGTCGTCCTTCACCACGGTCACTTGAGGACCGGGGCGTCGACGGCGTCGGAGAGCCACTGCTTCTCCAGCGCGGCCAGTGTGCCGTCCTTGCGGAGGGCGTCCACGGCCGACGTGACGCACGACGTGAGGTCGCTGCCCTTGTCGAGGACGAGCCCGAACTGCTCGGGCGTGCCGCCCTGGTTCTCGAACTGGCCGACGATCTTGGCGTTGGTCACCTCGGCCGAGGTGATGTAGAAGGCGGTCGGCAGGTCGACGACGATCGCGTCGACCTGGCCGTTCTTGAGTGCGGAGACGGCCTGGTCGTTCTTGGAGAACGCGGCCTCCTGCTGCGTCGGCTTCACCACGTCGCTGATGTAGTTCAGGCTCGTGGTGCCGACCTGGGCGCCCAGCTTGAGGCCCTTCAGACCCGCGATGCTCGTCGCCTTGGCGGCCTTGCCGCCCTTGAGCGCGATGACGGCCTGACGCACGTCGTAGTAGCCGGACGAGAAGTCGACGGCCTTCTTGCGCTCGGTGCTGATCGACACCTGGTTGATGTCGAAGTCGAAGGTCTTCACGCCGGGCGCGAAGGCCTTGTTGAAGGGGACGCTCTGCCAGACGACGGCGCTCTTGTCGTAGCCGAGCTGCTTCGCCACGGCGTACGCGACCGCAGACTCGAAGCCCTTGCCGTTGGCGGGCTTGTCGTCCTCGAACCACGGCTCGTACGCCGGCTCGTCCGTCGCGATCGTCAGCTTGCCGGAGGTCTGGGTGGCCAACTTGCCCTTGGCGCAGGTGGTCGCGGTCGAACCGGAGGCCTGGTCCGAGGCCTTGTCCTCCGGCTGCGGAGCGCAGCCGACGGCGGTGGCGAGCAGGGCTACGGTTGCGGCGGATATCGCGCGGCGCAGTACGCGAGGGGCAAGGTGCATGGCGGGAGAGTGACAGTCGGACGTCCTGATTGTCCAGGTCACAGCCCCGAATGTCCGCATAGTGGGAACACTTGTTGCGCTCTTGTGAACAGCACCTGTGGGACGCCGATTCCGGCCCGCTCGCCGGGGCCGCCGGTCGAGGGCGGGGAATGATGGACCGGCGGCCCGTCCGCGCAGGAGCCGTCGTCCTGAGCGGGGCTGCTTCCAGTTGACCGCGCAACCACGTGCGTGGGGAGCGCGTGCGGGACACCGGCGTGTGCGAAGGATTCACACGGGGCGCGTACGCGCCGGTTCCTGTCGGGCCGTCACCACCCGCGCGCGTGCCACTCCGGCAGGTGCGGGCGCTCCGCGCCCAGCGTCGTGTCGTTGCCGTGCCCCGGGTAGACCCAGGTCTCGTCCGGGAGCGTGCCGAAGATCTTCGTCTCGACGTCGCGGATCAGGCTCGCGAACGCCTCGGGGTCCTTCCGGGTGTTGCCCACGCCACCCGGGAACAGGCAGTCCCCGGTGAACACATGAGGGTGCCCGTGCGGGTCGTCGTAGACGAGCGCGATCGAGCCCGGCGTATGGCCCACGAGGTGACGCGCGGTCAGCTCGACCTGTCCCACGCGGATCGTGTCGCCGTCGTCGACCAGGACGTCCGTCGGCACCGGGATGCCGTCGGCGTCCTCGCGGCCCGCGTACGTACGCGCGCGCGTGGCCGTCACGACCTCGGCGAGCGCCTGCCAGTGGTCGCCGTGCTGGTGGGTGGTGACGACGGACGCGATGCCGTCCTCGCCGATCGTGCCGAGCAGGGTCTCCGCGTCGTTGGCCGCGTCGATCAGCAACTGCTCGTCCGTGGCCCGGCAGCGCAGCAGATAGGCGTTGTTGTTCATGGGCCCGACCGCGATCTTGGTGATCATCAGGTCCGTGAGTTCGTGCACATCCGCCGGTCCGCCGACCGTCACCTCGCCGCTGTACGTCATGGCGGTCACCCTATAGCGGGGGCAGCGTCGGCAAGGAGTCCCCGTCGACCGTCAGGCCGGACCCGTCACGGCGTCCGCAGAGCCAGCCGAGCAGAGCCGCCGGGCTGCCGGTGACGGTGATTTCGGGCTTCTCGGCGGACCGGCCCGTGCTCCACGCGTGCGTGCCGTCGGTGAGGTGGGTCGACGGTACGCCCGGGTGCCCGTCGAACCGCTCGACCAGGAAGGCGATCTCCCGCTGGGTGAACTCCTCCGGCAGATCCTCCAGTTCGTACCCGGTCCCCAGGTCCACGTGATGCAGCTCGACCTCGGCCCAGCGCCGGAACGGGATCCGGGACGCGGAGTCGACGACCCCGTTGCGCAGCTCCACGGTGCGGGACCAGTCCGCGGGAGCGGCACCCGCGTCCTGGAAACGGGCCCCGCTCTCGCGCACGTCGGCGAGCTGGACGTCCAGGGGGCGAGGAGCGTCGCGCTCGATGTCGGCATCGCGGACGCTCGCCGTCGCGTACATGGGGCGCCCCTCCAGGACGTTCACGAGGGCGTCCGCGTTCCGGGCGAGGTGGGCGAGGACGTGACCGCGGCTCCAGCCGGGAAGCCGTGACGGCTCGGCCACGGAAACGTTGTCCAGTGCGGCGGCAGCGGTGAGCACTCGCTCGGTCGCATCACGTACAGAGGCCAGGTCATGAGCGTGATCAATCATGCTGCTGACCCTAGTCCCGCCACACCTTTGGGTGAAGGTGGTGAAGCAGTGCCGTAAATCGAATGCGCGTGCTATATCGTCGGGTGCGGCGTCGGGCATGCTGGAAGGCCGGAGGTTGTTATGCCTCGGCCGGGATTCCGACCGGCGTTGTCAGTGGCTCCCCCTAGTCTGAGAACGACGGGGGCCCCGCCCCTGTCACTTCTCTCAAGAAAGGTGCGGACCGGCGTGGCCGACCGTCTCATCGTCCGTGGCGCGCGCGAGCACAATCTGAAGAATGTCTCGCTCGACCTTCCACGCGACTCGCTCATCGTTTTCACGGGCCTGTCCGGGTCGGGCAAGTCCTCCCTGGCCTTCGACACGATCTTCGCCGAGGGCCAGCGGCGCTACGTGGAATCGCTCTCCTCGTACGCCCGCCAGTTCCTCGGCCAGATGGACAAGCCGGACGTCGACTTCATCGAGGGTCTCTCCCCGGCCGTCTCCATCGACCAGAAGTCGACCTCGCGCAACCCGCGCTCGACGGTCGGCACCATCACCGAGGTCTACGACTACCTGCGCCTCCTCTTCGCGCGCATCGGCAAGCCGCACTGCCCGGAGTGCGGCCGGCCCATCTCGCGCCAGTCGCCGCAGGCCGTCGTCGACAAGGTCCTGGCGCTGCCCGAGGGAAGCCGCTTCCAGGTCCTGTCGCCGCTGGTGCGCGAGCGCAAGGGTGAGTTCGTCGACCTCTTCGCGGACCTCCAGACCAAGGGCTACAGCCGCGCGCGCGTGGACGGCGAGACCATCCAGCTCTCCGAGCCGCCCGTTCTGAAGAAGCAGGAGAAGCACACCATCGAGGTGGTCATCGACCGCCTCACGGTGAAGGACTCCGCCAAGCGCCGCCTCACCGACTCCGTGGAGACCGCCCTCGGGCTGTCCGGCGGCATGGTCGTGCTCGACTTCGTCGACCTCCCCGAGGACGACCCCGAGCGCGAGCGCATGTACTCGGAGCACCTGTACTGCCCGTACGACGACCTGTCCTTCGAGGAGCTGGAGCCCCGCTCCTTCTCCTTCAACTCGCCCTTCGGTGCCTGCCCCGAGTGCTCCGGCATCGGCACGCGCATGGAGGTCGACGCCGAGCTGATCGTCCCGGACGAGGACAAGTCCCTGGACGAGGGCGCCATCCACCCGTGGTCGCACGGCCACACCAAGGACTACTTCAGCCGCCTCATCGGCGCCCTCGCGGACGCGCTGGGTTTCCGCACCGACATCCCCTTCGCGGGCCTTCCGCAGCGCGCCAAGAAGGCCCTGCTCTACGGCCACAAGACGCAGATCGAGGTCCGGTACCGGAACAGGTACGGACGCGAGCGGGTCTACACGACGCCCTTCGAAGGCGCCGTCCCCTTCGTGAAGCGGCGGCACGGCGAGGCGGAGAGCGACGCCAGCAGGGAGCGCTTCGAGGGCTATATGCGCGAGGTGCCCTGCCCCACCTGTCACGGCACGCGCCTGAAGCCCGTCGTCCTCGCGGTCACGATCATGGACAAGTCGATCGCCGAGATCTCCGGGATGTCCATCAGCGACTGCGCGGAGTTCCTGGGCGGCATGAAGCTCGACGCCCGCGACAAGAAGATCGCCGAGCGCGTGCTGAAGGAGTGCAACGAGAGGCTGCGCTTCCTGGTCGACGTCGGCCTCGACTACCTCTCGTTGAACCGCGCGGCCGGCACGCTCTCCGGCGGCGAGGCCCAGCGCATCCGCCTGGCCACCCAGATCGGCTCCGGACTCGTCGGCGTCCTGTACGTCCTCGACGAGCCCTCCATCGGCCTGCACCAGCGTGACAACCACCGGCTGATCGAGACCCTGGTCCGGCTGCGCGACATGGGCAATACGCTCATCGTCGTCGAGCACGACGAGGACACCATCAAGGTCGCCGACTGGATCGTCGACATCGGCCCCGGCGCGGGCGAGCACGGCGGCAAGGTCGTGCACAGCGGCTCCCTGAAGGAGCTGCTCGCCAACGACGAGTCGATGACCGGTCAGTACCTGTCCGGCAAGAAGGCCATCCCGCTGCCCGAGATCCGGCGCCCGCTCGACCCCTCCCGGCGGCTCACGGTGCACGGCGCCCGGGAGAACAACCTCCAGGACATCGACGTCTCGTTCCCCCTGGGCGTGTTCACCGCGGTCACCGGCGTCTCCGGTTCCGGCAAGTCGACGCTGGTCAACGACATCCTGTACACGCACCTGGCCCGCGAGCTGAACGGCGCGAGGAACGTGCCGGGACGGCACACGCGCGTGGACGGCGACGACCTCGTCGACAAGGTCGTGCACGTCGACCAGTCGCCCATCGGCCGCACCCCCCGGTCCAACCCGGCGACGTACACCGGAGTCTTCGACCACGTCCGCAAGCTGTTCGCGGAGACCACCGAGGCGAAGGTGCGGGGCTATCTGCCCGGCCGCTTCTCCTTCAACGTCAAGGGCGGCCGCTGCGAGAACTGCGCGGGCGACGGCACCATCAAGATCGAGATGAACTTCCTGCCGGACGTCTACGTCCCGTGCGAGGTGTGCCACGGCGCCCGCTACAACCGGGAGACGCTGGACGTCCACTACAAGGGCAAGTCCATCGCCGACGTCCTGAACATGCCGATCGAGGAGGCCACGGAGTTCTTCGAGGCGGTCCCCGGGATCGCCCGCCACCTCAACACCCTCAAGGACGTCGGCCTCGGCTACGTCCGGCTCGGCCAGTCCGCGACCACCCTGTCCGGCGGTGAGGCACAGCGCGTCAAGCTCGCCAGCGAGCTCCAGCGCCGCTCCACCGGCCGTACGGTCTACGTCCTGGACGAGCCGACCACCGGCCTGCACTTCGAGGACATCAGCAAGCTCCTCACGGTGCTCGGCGGCCTGGTCGACAAGGGCAACACGGTCATCGTCATCGAGCACAACCTCGACGTGATCAAGGTCGCCGACTGGGTCGTCGACATGGGTCCCGAGGGCGGCGCGGGCGGCGGTCTGGTCATCGCCGAGGGCACACCGGAGCAGGTCGCGGCCGTAGGGGCCAGCCACACCGGCAAGTTCCTGCGCGAGATCCTCGACGCCGACCGGATCAGCGACGGGGCCCCGGTGAAGGCCCCGCGCAAGACGGCCGCCAAGAAGACCGTGGCGGTCGCGGCGAAGAAGTCCGTGCCTGCCAAGAAGGCCACGCCCGCGAAGAAGACGACGCGAGCCCGCAAGGCCTGACCGGCAGCGAGAACGCGCGTGTGGCGCCCTGCGGGAACTCCCCGCAGGGCGCCACACGTGCTCAACAGCCTCTACAGAACGCCCAGTTCAGAGGCGTACGGCGGTTCCGCCCCCGCCCGTGAACACGTGATCGACGCCGCCCGCGCCGCGAGCCGCAGCAGTTGGGTCCAGCCGTCGCGGCCCAGGACGGCCATCCCCTCCGCGGACAGCGCGTTCCGGGCGGACAGGCCGTGCAGCAGCGCCGCGTTGACGGTGTCACCGGCGCCGATCGTGTCCACGACGTCGACCTTCTCGCCCGGCGCCGGGTACACCGTGCCGTCCTGGGTGAACGCGGCGAGGCCGTCGCCGCCCTGGGTGATCACGACGGCCGAGGGACCGGCGTCCAGCCACTCGCGCGGGGTGCCGCCCAGCCACAGCGCGTCCTCCTCGGACAGCTTGAGGAGCGACACGTACGGCAGCCAGCTCTTGAAGCGCGCCCGGTAGGCGTCCGCGTCGGGGATCAGACCTGCCCGGATGTTCGGGTCGAGCAGGGTGAACACGCCCTGCGCGAACGCGGTCCGCATCAGCTCCTCGTAGGCACTCGCGCCCGGCTCCAGGACGAGCGAGCAGGTACCGAAGGACACCGCCTCGGTCTCGGCGGGTAGCGCCGCGGGCACCGCGAAGAGCCGGTCGGCGGTGCCGTCGACGTAGAAGGAGTACGTGGCCGAGCCGTGCGCGTCGAGCGTGGCGACCGCGAGGGTGGTCGGCTCCTGGCCGCGCTGTACGTCCAGGACGTCCACGTCGGCCTGCCGCAGCCCGGCGAGGAGGGCCTCGCCGAACGCGTCGTAGGAGAGGCGGGAGCAGAAGGCTGTGGGGGAGCCGAGGCGGCCGAGGGCGACGGCGGTGTTGTACGGGCCGCCGCCGAGCGCCGGCTTCAGGGCGGCGAGGGCTCCCGTGCCCTGCGGCACCAGGTCGATCAGGGCCTCACCGGCTACGACGATCACGAGATGTTTCCCTTCTGGGACTGTTCGGACGGGTCGGGGCAGCCGCAGGACGTGCGGTGGACGAAGGTGCAGGGGAGCCGCAGGACGCGGGCGGGCCGGTCCGGCGAGGCGAGGCGGTCCAGCAGCAGTCGTACGGCCTGGGCGCCGATCTCCTTGCTGGGCTGGGCGATCGCGGTGAGCCGGGGCTCGAACAGGTCGGCCCAGGTGAAGTCGTCGAAGCAGCACAGCGCGATGTCCCCGGGGACGGACAGGCCTCGCTCGCGCAGGGCGCGCAGGGCGCCGATGGTCATCGCGTTGTTCGCGGTGACCAGGGCGGTGGGTGGGGCGGCGAGGGACAGCAGCTTCTCGGTGGCCCGCTCGGCGGCGGCCGACTCGGAGTCGCCGTGCGTCAACAGCCGCTCGTCGTAAGGGAGTCCGGCGGCGGCGAGACCGTACCGGTATCCGGCGATCCGCTCGCGGGTGGTGCTGAGCCCGGGCAGACCCGCGACGAGACCGATCCGGCGGTGGCCGAGTCCGGCGAGGTGGGTGACGAGGTGGGCCGTCGGCTCGACGTTCTCGGCGCACACCTGGTCGACGGCGGGCGCGTCGTCCGAGGGCGCTTCCACCACCCGGTCGAGGAACACCGTCGGTACGGAGTGCCGGCCGAGGTAGGCGACCAGGGCGTCCGGGGCCGCCGACGGGGCGACGATCATGCCGTCCACCCGGCGCTCGTGCAGGAGTTGGACGACCGTGCGCTCGTGCTCCGGGTCGTCGTGCGGATCGGCGATGAGCAGGCTGTAGCCCTCCTCCAGGGCGCCGGCCTCGACGCCCTGGAGGATCTCCGTGAAGTACGGGTTGCTGATCGCCGACACCGCGAGGCCGATGGAGCGGGTGCGGGACGTGACCAGGGAGCGGGCGAGGGTGTTGGGGGTGTAGCCCAGTTCCTCGATCGCGGTCAGCACGGCCTGCCGGGTGCCGGGCAGCACCGGACGGGTGTCGTTCAGGACGTGCGAGACGGTCGCGACGGACACACCGGCGCTCCGCGCGACGTCGACCATGGTGGCCATCGCGGATCCCCCTCCCCGAGGTGCGGCGGGCCTTGAAATGCGGCGGGCCTTCCGGTCGGGAACGTATCCCATCCGCCGCCAGACGTAAACGCTTGCGCAAACGTTTACGTACCGTGAGCGCCCGTCCGGTGAACCCACCTCAAAGCGGGCGGAACGCCATGGGTATCGTCGCCGTGCACCGTGCCTTGAACAGCCCGAACACCCCGAACGACAATAGCTGGAGACCTCCATGCCCGGCCGCCCCGCCCCGAGCCGTCGTACCGTCCTGCGAGGCGCGGCCCTCACGCCTGTCGCCGCGCTCGGACTCGCCGCCTGCTCGGGCGGTGGTTCAGGGGCCGCGGCGACCCCGACCGCGCCCGTGGAACTCGGCGCGGAGAGCGAGGTCGCCAAGGGGAGCGCCAAGCTGTACCGGGATCAGAACGTGGTCGTCAGCCGGGCGGCGAACGGAACCCTCAAGGCGTACAGCACGATCTGCACGCACGCGCAGTGCCCCATCAACAAGCTGGACGGCACGACGCTCGTCTGCCCGTGCCACGGCAGCCAGTTCGACGCCATGACCGGCAAGGTGGTGCAGTCACCGGCCACCGAGTCGTTGCAGGAACTGAAGGTGACGGCCGAGGACGGGAAGATCGTCGCTGGGCCGGCCGCCTGATCCTCAGGGCGTCCGGGCTCCGGCGGCTCATTCCCAGTCCCAGCCGATCCCCACGATCCCCGACCGCATCCGCGGCTCGACGAGGTGCACCGAGTGGTGTCCTCCGGCCAGACGCAGTTCCTGGCGGCCGCTGCGCGGGGCCGCCGCCGAGTGCTGGGTGAAGCGGTGGCAGCGCACCGGCAGCGCGTTCTCGTCGAAGCGCACCTGGAGCGCGTACTGGCCGCCCGCGATGCCGAAGTCGCGGACGTACTCGCGGGAGACGCCGGCGGTGCCGTCCTCGACGCCGTAGCGGAAGAGGAACGTATCTCCGGAGCGCAGGCGGGTGCCGAAGAGGAGCTCGGCGACCAGGACGCCGGTCTCGTGGTGGCGGCGGACGCGGCCCGTGCGGCAGTTCTCCAGAGCGTGCACGGTCATGCGGTCCGGGATGCAGCCCGGGTCTCCGTAGTGGACGGCTATGAAGCGGTCGATGCCGTCACGGTGGGCGCGGACGATGTGGTGCGACTCGCGGCCGACCAGCTCGCGGTGCGGCCCGACGCGCACGCGCTCGTGGTGCCCCAGGGTGTGCAGGCCGCTGTCGAGCGAGGCCTCCAACTCGGCCAGCAGCTGCTCCAGAACGCCGGAGGCCTCCACGAAGGAGCGGTACGAGCGGGCCGCCGGGCGCTGTGCCACGGCGCGTTCCTCGGCCTCGGCGAGCAGCCGGATCAGGGATTCCTCGGGGAGCTGGAGGATCTCCTCCAGTGCCCGTACGGCCCGCAGTGACTCGGGGCGCTGCGGGCGGCGGGCACCCTGCTGCCAGTAACTCAGGCTGGTGACACCGACCTTGACCCCGTAGCGCGAGAGGTGGTGCTGGACGCGTTGCAGCGGCAGTCCGCGGGCGGCGATGGCGGCGCGCAGCGCGACATGGAAGGGGCCGCCGCGCAGGGCCGAGTCCAGTTCCGCGGTGGCGACATCCGCCTGCTGTGTGGCGTGCGGCATGCAGGGGCCCTTTCTGTGAATGTCCACAACGGCTGGTCAGGCCGTTCACGCGAGTTGCTTCGGGGCCCCCGTCGGCGCCGGAGAAGGGTCTTCACATCCGTACGCCGTCGTTCACTCCCCGAGTTCCCCCGCATTGAAGCGTGTTGACCAAGTCCCGACAACACCTGTCGCCCATCAGGCATATGTGATCTGGCCCAGTCCCGCCGGGGGCGCTCACGGTGGTGCGGGCGGCCGGTCGTCGCCCAGCACGTCCCTGATCGCCCGCGCGGACAGGGCCGACTTGTGCAGGAAGCCGTGTGCGGGGCTGGCGGCGATGAGTTCCTGGAAGTCCTCCCGGGAGTGGGTCGAGATGAGGATCACCGCCCGTACGTCGCCCACGAGTCGGCGCGCGACCTCGAAGCCGTTCTCGCCGTCGAGGTCGAGATCGACCAGGACGACGTCCGGGGCCTTTTCCCGGGCCTGGGAGAGGGCGTCCGCGCCCGTCGAGGCGGTACCGACGACTTCCACGCCGCCACGTTCCAGCAGGGCGCGAGCCGCCTCCAGGAAGCGGGCGCTGTCATCGACGAGGAGACAGCGCAGCGACATGTGCCCAGCTTGCCAACCGGTGGTCGGCCGCGCCTTCCGGCTAGCCGGAAAGTGCTGAAGTCCCGCGCCATGACCGGAGGTTCTTGTGCACGCAGGGCGATGGGGATGCGACGGGCGGTAGCATGACGGCGCCCTGGGGAGACCACGTCGTCCGGTCGAGTGGGGGTCCGCCATGAACGGAACGAGCGCCACACGCGCGTGGACCGGCAGCCGCAGGATCCGCAGGGTCCGAGGAACCCTGGTCCCCTGGGTGGTGTGCGCGGCCCTTCTGCTGGCCGCGTGCGACGGCGGGAGCGATGCCAAGGGGGCGAGCGGGTCCCCGAAGGACACCACCTGCGACGGGAAGATCCACGGCACCGCGCACATCACCGTCTGGTACCACGCGGGCCCCAGCGGCGAGTTCACCACGCTGCGGAACCAGGTGGAGGAGTTCAACCGGCGGCAGAAGCAGGTGCGCGTCGAGCTGGTCACCCTCCCGGAGGACCGCGCCTACACCGCCCTGGTGCTGTCGGCGGCGGCGAGCGGCGACCTGCCCGACCTCCTGGACTTCGACGGCCCGAACCTCTACAGCTACGCCTGGTCGGGCAAGCTCCGGCCGATCGACTCCTGTGTGCCCGCGAGCGTCCGCGCCGACCTGTTGCCGACGATCCGTCAACAGGGCACGTACGCGGGCAGGTTGTGGGGCATCGGCACGTTCGACTCGGGCATGGGCCTGTATGTGCGCAAGTCCGTCATGAAGAAGGCCGGCATACGCGTCCCGACCGGCCCCAAGGACGCCTGGACGGCCAGCGAACTCACGGGCATCCTGCGCAAGTTGCGCACCCAGGGCTACAAGGCGCCGCTCGACCTGCGGCTCGTCTACTCGCAGCCGGGCCAGGAGTGGAACACGTACGGCTTCGCCCCCGCCGTGTGGTCGGCGGGCGGTGACCTCATCGAGCCCAAGAACTACCGCACCGCCAACGGCTATGTGAACGGCCCCGGTTCGGTCAAGGCGCTCACCGACATGCAGAACTGGGCCAAGGCGGGGCTCATCGACATGGTCAAGGACGACAAGGCGTTCGTCAGCGGCCGCAGCGCGATCTCCTGGTGCGGGCACTGGACCTATCCGGAATTCAACAAGGCCTTCCCCGGGGATGTCGCGATCGTCCCGTTGCCCGACTTCGGCCAAGGGACCGTCACGGGGATGGGCTCCTTCCAGTGGGGCATCCCGGCGGGCAACGCGGACGGTGACGCTGTCTGGCGCTTCCTGTCCTTCCTGCTCCAGCCCGCCCAGGTGCACCGGATGACCGTGGCCGACGGCGCGATCCCGGCGACCGAGAGCGCGATCAAACTCTCGCCGCAGTACGCGCCCGGCGGCCCCGAGCACCTCTTCATCGAGCAACTCCGGGACGGAGTCGCCCGCCCCAGGCCCCAGACGCCCGCCTACCCGGCGATCACCGACGCCTTCTCCCGGGCCTTCGCGAAGATCATCTTCAGTCGGGCGCCGGTCAAGGCCACCCTCGACCAGGCCGCCAAGAAGATCGACGACGACCTCGCGGCGCACGACGGCTATCCGCCGAGCAGATAGCGAAAGCGGGCGCCACGCGCGTGTGCCCGACAGGGTTCTACAGGCGGGTGCCGGACGGGGTCTTACGCGCGCGTGCTCGACAGGGGTTCCACGGGTGCGAGCCCGGCGGCGCAGCTTTACGCGCGCGTGCCCGACGTGAGTCCTACGCGCGCGTGCCCGACGGCGAGGGACCCGTCCTCCTCAAGGCCCTGACGAGCATGGCCGATTGGGGGCAGGCTGGGCATGTGACCGACCATCATCGATACGTCCCACCCCCGGGCCGCTGAGAGCCCGC
>NZ_JBXVPZ010000073.1:0-29659 GCF_057961495.1 Streptomyces sp. P5F9
TCCCGGTGCCGGAAGCGGGCGGCGGTCCGGTCGGTGACGCCGTGTGCTTCCAGCCCCGCCGCGGCGCCGCCGACCCGGTCAAGGCGCTGATGCACCGTCACCGCGAGCTGTGCGAACGGGCCGTCGACCCGCTGGAGATCGCGGCGGGGCTGGAAGCACACGGCGTCACCGACCGGACCGCCGCCCGCTTCCGGCACCGGGACGTGTTCTCGCTCGCCGAGGAGATGTACGCACGCGCGCCCCGCGACGACGCGGCGGCCCCGCCCTCCGATGCCGTAACCGGACAAGCGCCCCGCGCCGGCTGGGCCGTACTCGCCCTCCTGCCCGGAGTCCTCTGCGCCGCGGCCGTGACCGGAGTGCGGCTCACGGACGGCCAGCCGCGGCTGGCGGTGGCCGTCGGCGGCGTTCTCGCCGTGGCGCTCGGTGTGCGCGTGGCCCTCGGCCGCGGCCCGTTGAGCAACCCGCCCGGCACGCACGCGTGGCGCACGCCCCCCGGCACGCGCCTGTGGACGTACTGGCTGCTGGCCTACGCCCTCCTCGGCGACGGACTGCTCCGCGCGGCGGACGACGGCGGACCCGACGGCCTGCCGACCGGCATCGCGGGCGGAGCCTGGTCCACGGCCACCGCGCCGGTCCTGGCCCTCACCCTGGCCTGCGCCCCCGCGGCCTGGTGCGCCCACCACTTCGCCGTGCGCGCTCGGCGAAAGCTCGCGATCAGTCGCGGACTTGAGGACTTCGCCGACTCCGTACGACCGCTGCTGCTTGGCACGTTCGCCCTGTTCCTGTGCGCCCTGACCGCCCTCCTCGCCCTCTGTGGCGCGGCCCTGGGCGAGCCCGCCGCGTACGCCCAAGCCATCACCCTGGGCGCTCTGTTGCTGCTCGCCCGCCTCCTCACCGTCCACGGCTTCACCTGCGCCCCGACCCTCGCGCTCGGCGCGGCGGCCGCGACGGAGGCGACGGCCCTGGCCACGGACCTCATCGGCCGGCTCCCCGGCTGCGGCTTCCTGGCCACGCCCGTCGAAACCGTCCTGGCCTCCTGGGGCCCGGGCGGCATCCCCGCCCTGGCCTGCGGAGCAGCCGGCCTGGCCCTCCTGTTCCACACCACCCGCACCCTGACCAGAGCCTCCGCGCACGCGTCGGCGAACGAGCCGCGGTGACGCCGCCGATGACCCGCACCAACCAGACGCGTCACCCAGCCGCAGGCGCCCGGCCCCACCGCCGGAGGCAACCGCATCACCCTGTGAAGGAGAACACCAGATGATCACCTCCCGATCCGGAGAGTCGGCCCCGGGAGCCGTCCGATGAGGGTCCTGCTGATCGGAGCCAACGGCTACCTCGGCCGCTTCGTCGCCGACCGCCTGCTCGCCGACCCGGCCGTCCAGCTCACCGCGCTCGGCCGCGGCGACGACGCCGACGTCCGCTTCGACCTCGCGACCGGCAGCCCCGGCGCGCTCACCCGCTTCCTGGACGCCGTCCACCCCGGAGTCGTCATCAACTGCGCCGGCGCCACCCGCGGCGGCGCCCGCGAGCTCACCCGGCACAACACCGTCGCCGTCGCCACCGTCTGCGAGGCCCTGCGCCGCAGCGGCTGCGGAGCCCGGCTCGTTCAGATCGGCTGCGGCGCGGAGTACGGCCCCAGCCAGCCCGGTTCCTCCACGGCCGAGGACGCCGTACCCCGCCCCGGCGGCCCGTACGGCGTCAGCAAACTCGCCGCCACCGAACTGGTCCTGGGCTCCGGCCTCGACGCCGTAGTACTGCGCGTCTTCTCGCCCGCCGGACCCGGTACCCCCGCCGGTTCCCCGCTCGGCCGGCTCGCCGAGGCCATGCGCCGGGCCATGCAGTCCGGCGACGGCGAACTCAAGCTCGGCGGCCTGGGCGCGCAGCGCGACTTCGTCGACGTACGGGACGTGGCCCGCGCCGTCCACGCCGCCTCGCTCTCCGCCGCGCAGGGCGTCATCAACATCGGCTCGGGCCGCGCGGTCCGGCTGCGCGACGCCGCCGCCGTCCTCGCCCGCGTGGCCGGATACGGCGGCGCCCTGCACGAACTGGACGGCCCGCCCGGCCCGCTGAGGGCGGCCATCGGGCACCCCCGCACCGATCCCGACCACGCGGCCCCAGTCGCGTACCCGTACCCGGACGGCTGCGGGAGCTGGCAGCAGGCGGATGTGCGCACCGCGCGCGACCGGCTCGGCTGGCGGCCCCGGATCAACCTCGAAGAGTCCCTCGCCGACATCTGGATGGAGGCGGCATGCCGCATCTGACCAGCACGACCCCGGGCACCGCGAGCACCGACGTCCGCACCGGCTTCGGCATCCCCGGCTACGCGCACCCCCTCGTCGCGCCGACCGAATGGGGCGAACTCGCCCGCCCCGGCACCCCCTTGCACTGGGTCGTCCTCAACGTCTCCTCCGGACCGGGGGCCCGCCCCGACCCGCACTGCCTGGAGGCGGCCGGGCGGCTCCGCAACACCGGCGTCCGCGTCCTCGGCCACCTGGACGCCGCCCACGGCGCCCGCACCTTCGGCGACCTGATCTCCGAGGCACACCGCTACCGCGACTGGTACCAGGTCGACGGCTTCCTCCTGGACCGCTGTCCCACCGACCGGGCAGCGCTCCCCGAGGCCCGCCGCACGGCCGGCGCACTCCGCGAGATCCGTGACGGCGCCCACATCGTCCTGGGGCACGGCACCCACCCGTACCCCGGATACGCCGAGTGCGCCGACCAGTTGGTGACCTTCTCGGGCCCGTGGAGCGAATACCGCTGGTCGCAGGTCGCCGAGTGGACCGCCGACTACCCGCCCGAGCGGTTCTGCCACTTCGTGCACGGCGTCCCGCGCGGCCATCTCGACGAGGCGCTGCGCATCGCCCGCTGGCAGGGCGCCTCGACGATCTACTTCACCGACCGCACCGATCACGGAGGCCGCACCGACCCCTGGGAGACCATGCCCGGCTACTGGGACGAGATCGTCTCGCGGATCGGAACGGGTGTCTCGGAATGAAGAAGGGCATGGCAGTGTTACGGGGAGAACAACTGTAGTGATTGACCGACCAACGGAGTCCCCGTGTCGCTGCCACCCCTGGTCGAGCCGGCTGCCGAGCTCACCGTAGACGAGGTCCGCAGGTACTCCCGCCACCTGATCATCCCCGACGTGGGCATGGACGGGCAGAAGCGGCTGAAGAACGCCAAGGTGCTCTGTGTGGGCGCCGGCGGTCTGGGCTCGCCGGCGCTGATGTACCTGGCCGCGGCGGGCGTGGGCACGCTCGGCATCGTGGAGTTCGACGAGGTCGACGAGTCGAACCTGCAGCGCCAGATCATCCACAGCCAGGCCGACATCGGCCGCTCCAAGGCCGAGTCGGCGCGTGACTCCGTGCTGGGCATCAATCCGTACGTGAACGTGATCCTCCACGAAGAGCGGCTTGAGGCCGAGAACGTGATGGATATCTTCAGCCAGTACGACCTGATCGTCGACGGCACGGACAACTTCGCGACCCGCTACCTGGTCAACGACGCCGCCGTGCTGCTGAACAAGCCGTACGTGTGGGGTTCGATCTACCGCTTCGACGGCCAGGCCTCCGTCTTCTGGTCCGAGCACGGCCCGTGCTACCGCTGCCTCTACCCGGAGCCCCCGCCCCCCGGCATGGTCCCGTCCTGCGCCGAGGGCGGCGTCCTGGGCGTGCTGTGCGCGTCCATCGGCTCCATCCAGGTCACCGAGGCGATCAAGGTCCTCACCGGCGTCGGCGACCCGCTCGTCGGCCGCCTGATGATCTACGACGCCCTGGAGATGCAGTACCGGCAGGTCAAGGTCCGCAAGGACCCCAACTGCGCGGTCTGCGGCCCGAACGCGACCGTCACCGAACTCATCGACTACGAGGCCTTCTGCGGCGTCGTCTCCGAGGAGGCCCAGCAGGCGGCCGCCGGCTCGACGATCACTCCCAAGCAGCTCAAGGAGTGGATCGACGACGGCGAGAACATCGAGATCATCGACGTCCGCGAGATCAACGAGTACGAGATCGTCTCGATCCCCGGCGCCAAGCTGATCCCCAAGAACGAGTTCCTCATGGGCACCGCCCTGGAGACGCTCCCGCAGGACAAGAAGATCGTCCTGCACTGCAAGACGGGTGTCCGCAGTGCGGAGGTCCTCGCCGTCCTCAAGTCGGCCGGCTTCGCGGACGCGGTCCATGTCGGCGGCGGCGTGATCGGCTGGGTCAACCAGATCGAGCCCGACAAGCCCGTCTACTAGACCCACGCTTTCCCGGGAGGGGCTCGGCACCACCGGTGCCGGGCCCCTTTCCGCTGCCCCCGTCGCCCCGACCGCCCCGGCTACGAGGCGCAGACCTTCCCGTCCTTGGGCACCGCCCCCTTCAGCAGATACGCGTCCACCGTCGAGTCGACGCAGTCGCTCCCGCTCCCGTACGCCCCGTGTCCCTCGCCCTTCCAGGTGAGCTCCATACCGACGCCCTCGCCCAGCTCGTCGACCATCTTGCGGGCACCCTCGTACGGCGTCGCCGGGTCCCCGGTGTTGCCGACCACCAGGATCGGCGCCGCACCGGGCGCGCTGACCTCCGGGGTGTCGTACTGCCCGGCCACCGGCCAGTCGTGACACCACCCGGCCGTGTCCCAGCCCAGGAAGTCGCCGAACACGGGGGAGATCTTCTCGAACTCGGGCAGCAGCTTCTGCGTCTGCGCGGGCGTCGGCCGCTGCTTGTCGTCCAAGCACGATATGACCCGTTGGGAATGGGTCGTCGTGCCGTAGTGCCCCGCGCTGTCACGGTCGTTGTAGCCGTCGGCGAGGGCCAGCAGCTCCGAACCGTCGCCCTCCTCCGCGGAGTTCAGGGCGCTGGTCAGGGTGGGCCAGCTCTCCTTGCTGTAGAGCGGGAGGACGATGCCGGTCAGCGCGAGCGTCTCGGTCAGCTTCCGCCCGGTCGAGGTGGCCAGCGGCTTGGCGTCCATCCGCTTCAACAGGGCCGCGATCTTCTTCGAGCCCTGAGCCGGGTCCTGGTCCGTCGACTTGAGGTAGTCGTCCAGCGCGCGCTGGAAACCCCGGGTCTGGTTCAGCGCGTGGCCCACCGAGTCGGCGCTCGGGTCGACGACCGCGTCCAGGATCAGCCTCCCCACCTTCTTGGGGAACAAGTGGGCATAGACGCCGCCGAGTTCGGTGCCGTACGAGATGCCGAAGTAGTGCATCTTCGTGTCACCCAGCACCTGGCGCATCAGGTCCATGTCGCGGGCCGTGTCGGTCGTCGACACATGCGCCATCAGCTTCCCGGCGGCCTTCTCGCAGCCTTTGCCGAAGTCGGTGGCGTCCTGGAAGTACGCCGTCTCCTCGGCCGGTGTGTCCGGCGTGGCGTCGATGTCCTCGGAGGCCTGGATCGCCTTGTCGCCGCGGCAGCGGACGCCCTCGCTGGCGCCGACCCCGCGCGGGTCCCAGCTCACCAGGTCGTAACGCTCGTGCAGCGCGGACACCGTGGTGGCGTACGCCGGCATGTAGTCCACGCCCGAGCCGCCGGGGCCGCCGAAGTTGAACAGAAGCGAACCGATGCGGTCGCCGCCCGTCGACTTGGAACGGATCAGCGCGAGCCCGATCGTGGAGCCGTCCGGCTTCGCCCAGTCCAGCGGCACTTTGAGCGTCGCGCACTGCCAGTCGCTGCTCGGCGCGGCCGAGTCGGCGGTGGCCTTGCAGCGCCCCCAGTCGAGCTTCTGCCCGGTCAGCGACGCGGGCAGCGCAGCCGTCGTAGAGGTAGAAGAGGACGAGTCGGCTGCGGACGGCTTGGCGTCCCCCGCGCCCGCGCCGTCCTTGCCGTCGTCGGACGAGCCGCTGCTACAGCCGGCCGTCAGCAGTGCGGCGGCGGCCATCAGGGCCGTCCACCGTACGAATCGCGCCATGTGCATTCCCCCCTCGCAGGCCGTCCGCGTCACGCAGCGGATGGCGGTCAGGCCATAGTAGGCGGCGCGAGCCGAGCCCGTGATGGCCTGTGGATAACCTTTTGACCTGCGCGTTTGCCCGGATTTCGGGAGATGGGTTCAGGAGCAGACGGTGCCGGCCGCCGGGACTTTCCCGTTCAGCAGATAGCCGTTCACCGCGCTCTGCACGCACTTGTTCTTGCTGTCGTACGCCCCGTGCCCCTGGCCCTTGTACGTCAGCTCGACCGCGACGCCCTTGCCCAGCGCGTCCACCATCTTCCGCGCGCCCTCGTACGGCGTGGCCGGGTCACCGGTGTTGCCCACGACGAGGATCGGCGGCGACCCGGCCGCGCTCACATCGGGATGGTCGGCGGCGCCCGGCACGGCCCAGTCGGTGCAGCTGACCATGCCCCAGGCGAGGAAGTCGCCGAAGAGGGGAGAGGCTGCCCGGAACTCGGGCAGCTTCTGCTCCACGTAGTCGGCGGTGTATCTCGGTTTGTCGTCGGCGCAGTTGATGGCGATGTTCGCCGCCGTGATGTTGCTGTACTCGCCGTTCTCGCTGCGCCCGTTCATGGAGTCGGACAACGCCATGAGGACCTTGCCGTCACCGCTGTATGCCTGTTCGAGGCCCTCGGTGAGGTATTCCCAGAAGTCCTTCGAGTACAGCGCCTGAGCGATGCCGTTCGTGGCGGCGGTCTGGGTCAACTGGCGGGGGAAGATGCCCGGGATCGGCTTGGTGTCCAGGTCCTTGAGCAGCTTGGCGATGCGGTCCTTGACGTCCTGCGCGGTGTCGCCGATCGGGCAGTCCGTGGTCTTCGACGTGCAGTCGTCGGCGAAGTTGTCGAGCGCGAGCTGGAAGCCCTTGGCCTGTCCCAGGGAGCCCTGTTCGGAGTTCTGGGTGGGGTCGACGACCGCGTCGAAGACGGCGCGCCCCACGTGCTTGGGGAACAGGTGGGCGTAGACGCCGCCGAGTTCGGTGCCGTAGGAGATGCCGAAGTAGTGCAGCTTGTCGTCGCCGAGGACCTGGCGCATCAGGTCCATGTCGCGGGCCGCGTCGGTGGTGCGCACCTGGGGGAGCATCTTCTTGGAGTGCTTCTCGCAGGCCGCGTTGAACTGCTTGGTGTCGGCCAGGAGCTTGGTGCGCTCGGCCGTGGTGTCCGGGGTCGCGTCCTGCTGGAAGTACTGGTCGAGCTGGGAGTCGCTCTCGCACTCGACGCCGGCGCTGCGGCCCACCCCGCGCGGGTCGAAGCTCACCAGGTCGTAGCGGGTGCGCAGGGTCGCGTAGTCCTCGCCGAAGGCGGGCAGCGTGGTGACGCCCGAGCCGCCGGGGCCGCCGAAGTTGAAGACGAGCGAGCCGATCCGCTTGCTCTTGTCCCCGCTGGCTTTCGCCCGCACCAGGGCGAGTCCGATCGTGTCACCCTTGGGCTTGCTCCAGTCGAGCGGCGCCTTCATGGTGGCGCACTGCCACTTGGTGCCGTTCGGCAGCGGCGACGGCGCGGCGCCGCCGCCCTCCGACTCGGACGGGGCCGGACAGTCCTTCCAGCTCAGCTTCTGGGCCGTCGGATCCTCGTCCTTGGAGTCGCCGCCGCAGCCCGCCAGCGTGGCGGACAGCAGGACGACGGTGGCGGTCAGGGCAGCGGCACGCAGCCGGGAGGGGTTCGGCATGACCCCATCCTGGGGTCGTACACGGCGGTGCGCTCGGGGCGCGGGCCGTACGAGGTACGCACGCGTGCGTGTCCGTGTGTGCTCTACAGGGAGCCCTTGCGGGACAGGTGGTTGAAGAACAGCCAGCCCGGCAGCACCGGGATCCACAGCGTCAGCAGCCGGTACAGGAGCACCGCCGGAGCGGCGACCTCCTTGGGGAGGCCCACGGCGATCAGACCGAGGGTCAGGCTCGCCTCGACCGCGCCCACACCGCCCGGGGTCGGCGCCGCGGAACCGAGCGCGTTGCCCGCGAGGAAGACGACGGCGACGCTGGCCAGGCTGAGCGACGTCGAGTCGTCGCCGAACGCCCGGATCGACGCGTCCAGGCACATCACGAAGCAGGCCGTCAGCAGCAGCATGCCGCCGATGCCGGTGACCAGCTTCTGCGGCCGCTGCAGCACGTCGAGCATGCGCGGGATGACGCCCGCGAAAAGCGACCGCACGCGCGTGACGAGGAACTTCCGCAAGAACGGCACCGAGGTCACCACGAGCACGAGCACCGCCACCGTCAGCAGACCGGCGATGACCGTCCGGGACGGCGACAGCGACGGCGTCTTCTCGGTGCCGGTCAGATAGCCGAACGAGAGCAGCATCAGGATGTGGCAGCCAAGACCGAACAGCTGCGACGCGCCGACACTCGCCACCGCGAGCCCGGGCCGCACCCCGGCACGCTGCAGGAAGCGCGTGTTCAGGGCGACACCGCCGACCGCGGCCGGGGCCACGATCTTCACGAACGACCCGGCGACCTGCGCCGCCACGGCCCGCAGGAACGGCACCCGCTCCGGCACGAACCCCAGGAGGGCCATCGCCGCCGCGAAGTAGCTCAGCGCCGAGAACAGCACGGCCGCAGCCACCCAGCCCCACTGGGCGTTGGCGACGAGAGGACCGAACTCGATGTGCGTGAGCTGCGTCAGCAGGAAGTACGCGCCGATCGCGCCCGCGATGAAACTGATCAGCGTGCGCGGCCGCACCCGCTCCAGACGGGCCGGTTCGACGTGCGCCTGCGGTCTGATCAGCAGCACCTGATGACGGATCTGGGTGAGCAGATCCTCCTCGCGCGCTTCGTCCAACGCGTCGTCGATGGCCCGCTTCTCGGCCCGCTGCTCCGCGCGCACGGCCTTCTTGTCGGGCTTCTCCAGTACGGGAGTGGAGCCCTCCGAGGCCTCCTCCGCGCGGGCCAGCCTGGTCTGCTGGGACGCCTCCAGGATCGCGTCGCGCTCACGCTGAGCGCGTTCCCTGGACAGGCGTCGCAGCGTCGCGCGCGTGGAGCGCGACAACGCGATCGGCTGGAGCATCGGCAGACAGTCGGCCACGGCGTCGGGACCGAGGACACCGACCGCCGAGGCCACCGCGCGCTCGGCGCCCACCCGCAGACCGATCGTCGTCACCAACTGGGCGACGTCCATGCGCAACAGCAGCTCACCGGCGGCGATCTCGCCGCCCCGCAGATCCGTGAGGATCACCGTGCCGGAACGATCCACCAGAATCGCGTCACCGGCGAGTCTGCGGTGGGCGATGCGCCGCGACTGCAGTGCCTGCACCTGGTGCCAGGTCAGGCGCAGCAGATCGTCGGTGATCTCCTCGTCCGCGAGCGAGTCGAGCGTGCGCCCGCCGGTGTGCTCGTAGACGAGCATCACGGCGTCGGGGCCGAGCTCCGAGGTCGCGATCAGCTTCGGGGCGTTGGCCCCGGCCGCGATCGCCGCGTACGCCAGCAGGGCCTCCTGCTCCAGCGCCTGGCGCAGCGACTGGAGGCTGCTGCGGGTCGCGAAGCCGCGCAGCGTCAGATTGCGCCACGCCCGGTAGAAGAACCCCTGGGCCTGTTGTTCGCGGTCGACCACGGTGACGTCCAGCGGCGGACCGTCCTCCAGGGTCACGAAGTAGCGCCGGCCGCGGTCGCCGTTCTCCGTGTCGACGACCTCCTCGCGGGCGGCGCCCACGGGGTGGAAGCCGACCGTCCGCAGGCCCGCCATCAGCGTCCGTCCGGTAGGACGGACGTTCGGCGAACCCACCGCGTACAGCGTCCCGTAGGCCACGGTCCAGCCGATCAACACCGTCAGGATGATCGAGAACGGCGTCGTGTACCCGGTGACCAGCATTGAGAAGGCGTCGAGCAGCAGCACAATCCACAGCACGGAGCGCCAGCGCGGCCTCCGGGACATGCCTACGGCCGTCATGTAGGCGATGACGGGCGCCAGATAGCCGTGCACCGGGTCGGTGAGGGCGTGGATGTCGCCGGGGGAGGGCTGGGTGAGCGCCTCCTGGATGGAGCCCGGGGCGGCCTTCGCGACCCACAGGTCCGTGGCGAGCGTCACTCCGTGCGCGAGGACCGCCGCGAGCACGCCGTCGGCGATGCGCAGCCCGTCCCGCTTGATCAGCCGCTCGATCGCGAAGGCGACCGGCACCAGCAGAATGGCGATGCTGGACGCCAGCCCCGCGATCTTGATCAGCAGGTCGGGCGCCTGCCCGGTGCCCTTGTTGATGTCCTGTTCGAGCCCCGAGGTCGTGCCGTGCGCGAACGCGGCGATCGCGAGCAGTACGACGATCGCGAGAAAGCCCACCAGGAGGCGCATGAGATCGGAAGGGCGGTGCACGCGCGCGGGCAGCAGCGGTTCGTCGCCCTCGACCTCCTCGACGTGCGGGTCGTCGCCGCAGTCGTCGAGACCGGGCATGGGGCCGGGCGCGGGCGTCTCCGCGGGGTCCTGCTCGTGGGCGTCGGCGGTGTCCGGGCGCGACGCAGCGTCAGAGGTGCCCTCCGCGTCTTCGGGATGCACACCCTGCTGCTTCATCGTCTCTTCTTGATCTCGTATCACCGGTCACCGCCCGCACGATGGTGGCATGCCCCACCGACACACGGGGGCATCAGGGTGCAAATGCGGGGGCGCACAGTCTGCCCCACGCGCCGCTCCGGGGCGAGGGATACGCAGAGTCGCCAGCGCGTCGCATTGTCGGTGGGGTGCGGCAGGATGGGCCGGATGAGCGAGGAGAGCCTTCCGGACGACACCGGCCCCGAGCACGGCGACGCGCTGCCCGAGTACGCGGAGCGCGTCCTCGACGTGGCCGAACGGATTCCGCCCGGGCGCGTCATGACGTACGGGGACGTCGCCGAATGGCTGGAGGAGGGCGGCCCGCGCCAGGTCGGCCGTGTGATGGCCCTCTACGGAGGAGCCGTTCCGTGGTGGCGGGTAGTCCGCGCGGACGGCGTGCTGCTCCCGGGGCACGAGCTGCGGGCGCTCGACAACTACCGGGCGGAGGGCACTCCTCTGAAGGAGGCGAGCAGATCCGCCGAGGGGCACCTGCCGCGCGTCGACATGAAACGGGCGCGATGGGACGGCGGCGAGCGCGCGGACGGTCACACCTGACAGCTTCCGCCATCGGACGCGCCCCGGGGCGGCCTGTGGCCCGTACGGGGGAAACCCGGCACGTCCGTGGCATGCCGTACGTTCGAGGGGCGAGGGACGCGAGGGGCGCGCGAGCCGTGAGGGAACGCGCGGAAGTCCTGCTTCCCGGTGACCCGTCGGCGTAGCGTCGGCTGCACCTGTCCCCCTCACCTCGCGGTCACCGCCCTCCACGCGCGGTGGTCAGGCAACCAGCACACCCACCAGGACCGGCGAACCACGTGAGCTCCTCTTCCTCCACCAGGCGCCTGTCGCACCCCCAGGTGCGACAGGGGAGCCGTGGCGCTTACCGACTGGTGCGTACCCCGCCGACCCGGCCGGCTCCCCCTCGTCTGGACGCGCCACAGCGCTCCGTGGTTGACCACGAGGCCGGTCCGCTGCTCGTCCTCGCAGGTCCGGGCACCGGCAAGACGACCACCCTCGTGGAGTCCGTCGCGGCACGGATCGCCCGGGGAGGTGACCCCGCGCGGATCCTCGTGCTGACGTTCAGCCGCAAGGCGGCCGTCGAGCTGCGCGACCGCATGGCGCTGCGCATCGGCGCCGCCCGCGCCCCCCGCGCGACCACCTTCCACTCGTTCTGCTACGCCCTGGTCCGCGCCCACCAGGACAGCGACCTGTTCGTCGAGCCGCTACGGCTGCTGTCCGGCCCCGAACAGGACGTCGCCGTACGCGAACTGCTCGCCGGCCAGCCCGACCTGGAGCGCCTCGGTCTCGCCCACGTGCGCTGGCCGGACGAACTGCGGGCCTGCCTCACCACCCGCGGCTTCGCCGACGAGGTCCGCGCGGTCCTGGCCCGCAGCCGCGAACTGGGCCTGGGTCCGGACTCCCTGGACTCCTTCGCCCGCCGCATCGGCCGCCCCGACTGGCGCGCGGCCGCCGCCTTCCTCGCCGAGTACCTGGACGTACTCGACCTCCAAGGAGTGCTCGACTACGCGGAACTGGTCCACCGCGCGGTGCTCCTCGCCCAGCGCCCCGAGGTCGCCGAGAGGCTCGCCGCGCAGTACGACGCCGTGTTCGTGGACGAGTACCAGGACACCGACCCGGCCCAGGTACGGCTGCTGCACGCCCTCGCCGGCGGTGGCCGTAACCTCGTCGCCTTCGGCGACCCCGACCAGTCGATCTACACGTTCCGGGGCGCCGACGTGAACGGCATCCTGGACTTCCCGAGCGCCTTCCCGCGCGCGGACGGCAGTCCGGCCCCCGTAGAGGTTCTCCGGACCTCCCGTCGCTCAGGCGCCGCCCTGCTGACCGCCACCCGCCTGCTCACCCAGCGCATGCCCCTGACCAGGCTCCCGGCCCAGAAGGTGCGCGCCCACCGCGAGTTGTCCCCGGTGCGCGACGGCGGCCGCGTCGAGGTCTACACCTACCCGACCCCCGGCACGGAGCTGGACAACATCGCCGACATCCTCCGCAGGGCACACCTGGAGGACGGCGTCCCCTGGAACGACATGGCCGTCCTGGTACGCGCCGGCTCCCGGACCATCCCCACGATCCGCCGCGCCCTCACAGCGGCCGGCGTCCCCCTGGACATCGACGGCGACGACCTGCCCCTGCGCCACGAACCGGCGGTGGCACCGCTGCTGACGGCACTGCGGGCGGTGGCGGCGGCGGAAGCATCAGTACGGCCCGAGGACGACACCGAAGCCGTACGAGCCGTAGAAGACGCCGTGTCGGAAGCCGACGACGAACGGACCGCGGCGGAAGCCGAGAACGAACAGGCCACGCCGGAAGTTGATCCCGAAGAGCCCGCTGCCTCCTCCTGGCTCGACACCGAAACCGCCCTCACCCTGCTCGCCTCCCCCCTCGCCGCCATGGACGCCGCCGACCTGCGCCGCCTGGGCCGGGCGCTGCGCGAGGAGGAGCGGGCCGGTGGCAACCCCGTGCCGCCGCCCTCCGACGAGCTGCTCACGCGGGCGCTCGCCGAGCCGGAGCGGCTGGTCGCGCACGACCCGACGTACGCGCGGGGAGCCCAGCGCCTGGGCGCGCTGCTGCGCAAGGCACGGGAGCGCCTGGCGGGCGGCGGTACGGCCGAGGAGGCGCTGTGGGACCTCTGGCAGGGCACACCGTGGCCCGGGCGCCTGGAGCGGGCCGCACTGCGCGGCGGTGCGGCCGGGCGCAACGCGGACCGCGACCTGGACGCGGTGTGCGCGCTGTTCGCGACCGCCGCCCGCGCGGAGGAGCGCACCGGGGGCCGGGGCGCCCTCAACTTCCTGGAGGAGATCGACGCCGAGGACATCGCCGCCGACACGCTCACACGGCGTGCCGTACGCCCCGACGCCGTACGCCTGATGACCGCACACCGCTCCAAGGGCCTGGAGTGGAACCTGGTCGTCGTAGCAGGCGTCCAGGAGGGCCTGTGGCCGGATCTGCGTCGGCGCGGCTCCCTCCTGGAGGCCGACCGCATCGGCCGTGACGGACTCGCCGAACCGCTCACCCCGGGAGCCCTGCTCGCCGAGGAACGCCGCCTGTTCTACGTCGCCGCCACGCGCGCGCGTGAACGCCTCGTCGTCACCGCCGTGAAGGCACCCGCGGACGACGGGGACCAGCCGTCCCGCTTCCTCACCGAACTCGGCGTCGAGCCCAAGGACGTCACCGGCCGCCCGCACCGTCCGCTGTCGGTCGCCGCACTGGTCGCCGAGCTGCGCGCCACGACCGTCGACCCGCGCGTGTCCGAGACCCTCAGGGAGGCCGCCGCGCGGAGGCTGGCCCGGCTGGCCGCGCTCGCCGACGAGGAGGGCCGCGCGCTGGTTCCGTCCGCGCACCCGTACCGCTGGTGGGGCATGTACGAACCGACCGAGAGCAAGGTGCCGCTGCGCGACCGCGACCAGCCCGTCGTGCTCTCCGGAAGCGCCCTCGACCAGCTCGCCAACACCTGTGCCCTGCAATGGTTCCTGGGCCGTGAGGTGAAGGCCGACGCGCCCGCGACCGCCGCCCAGGGCTTCGGGAACGTGGTGCACGTCCTCGCCGACGAGGTCGCCTCCGGACGCACCCCCGCCGACCTCGACGCCCTCATGGAACGCCTCGACACCGTGTGGAACGCGCTCGCCTTCGACGCGCCCTGGAAGTCGGTACAGGAGAAGGACAACGCGCGCGTGGCGCTCGAACGCTTCCTGAAGTGGCACGTCGACTCCAACGGCGTCCGCCCCGGCCGTACGCCCGTCGCCAGCGAGCACGACTTCGACGTCACCCTCGAAGCGGGCGACTACGAAGTGCGCATCCGCGGCTCCATGGACCGCGTCGAAGCGGACGGCGAAGGACGCGCCTACGTCGTCGACTTCAAGACCGGCAAGCAGACGCCCACCGCCCGCGAGGTGGAGCGCCACCCCCAACTCGCCGTCTATCAACTCGCCGTCCAGGAAGGCGCCGTCGACGAGGCCTTCGACGGAGTGCGCCCCGAACCCGGCGGCGCCGAACTCGTCCAGCTGCGCCAGGGCGCCACACAGCGGGACGGCGGCGAGACCCTGCCCAAGGTGCAGGCCCAGGAGCCCCTGGAGGGGGAGTGGGCCGGTGAGCTGCTGGCCACGGCCGCGGGCAAGGTCCTGGACGAACGGTTCACGCCCACGGCCGGCCAGCACTGCGCGCACTGCGCGTTCCGGGCCTCGTGCAGCGCGCGGCCCGAGGGACGACACGTCGTCGAGTAACTCGCGTGACGTATCGCACCACATGTGCTGACCTGCGCTTCTCCTGCACCTGAGGGCGTTTGGTCCTCGACTGTCAGTGGCCGCCGCTAGCCTCTCCGACATGCCCGCCCGTATCACCGATCCCGAGCAGCTCAAGGAGCTCCTCGGCATCCCCTTCACCCCGGAGCAGACGGCCTGCATCATCGCGCCGCCCGCCCCGCAGGTGATCGTGGCCGGAGCCGGGTCGGGCAAGACGACGGTGATGGCGGCCCGCGTGGTGTGGCTGGTCGGCACCGGCCAGGTCGCCCCCGAGCAGGTCCTCGGCCTGACCTTCACCAACAAGGCCGCCGGTGAACTCGCCGAGCGCGTCCGCAAGGCACTCATCAAGGCAGGCGTCACCGACCCCGACGTCATCGACCCGGACAACCCTCCGGGCGAGCCCGTGATCTCGACCTACCACGCCTTCGCGGGCCGCCTCCTGACCGACCACGGCCTGCGCATCGGACTCGAACCGACGGCCCGTCTGCTCGCCGACGCCACCCGCTTCCAGCTCGCCGCGCGCGTGCTGCGCGAGGCCCCCGGCCCCTACCCGGCCCTCACCCGCTCCTTCCCCGACCTCGTCAGCGACCTCCTCACCCTCGACGGCGAGCTGTCCGAACACCTCGTACGCCCCGAGGAGTTGCGCGCCTACGACGCCGAGCTGCTGCGCGCATTGGAAGGCCGCAAGCTCAGCAACGCCGAGCTGCGCAAGGTCCCCGAGGCGGCCGCCGCACGGCGTGAACTCACCGAGCTGGTGAGCCGCTACAGGACCGCCAAGCGCGAGCGCGACCTGCTCGACTTCGGTGACCAGATCGCCCTCTCCGCGACCCTGGCCCGCGCCCGTCCCGAGGTCGGCGACATCCTGCGCGACGAGTTCCGGGTGGTGCTGCTCGACGAGTACCAGGACACCTCGGTCGCCCAACGCATCCTCCTGGCAGGCCTGTTCGGCGCCGGCACGGGCCACCCGGTGACCGCGGTCGGCGACCCCTGCCAGGCGATCTACGGCTGGCGCGGCGCGTCCGTCGCCAACCTCGACGACTTCCCCGAGCATTTCGCGCACGCCGACGGCCGCCTCGCCGCCCGTCAGTCGCTCAGCGAGAACCGCCGCAGCGGCGGCCGCCTCCTCGACCTCGCCAACAACCTCGCGGAACCTCTGCGCGCCATGCACGCGGGCGTGGAGGCCCTCCGCCCGGCCCCCGGCGCCGAGCGCGACGGCATGGTCCGCTGCGCTCTGCTGCCCACCCACACCGAGGAGATCGACTGGCTCGCCGACTCCATCGCCCACCTCGTACGGACCGGGAAGGCTCCCGGCGAGATCGCCGTCCTGTGCCGTACGGCCACCGACTTCGCCGAGATCCAGGGCGCCCTCGTCGCCCGCGACATCCCGGTCGAGGTGGTCGGGCTCTCCGGGCTGCTGCACCTGCCCGAGGTCGCCGACCTCGTCGCCGTCTGCGAAGTCCTCCAGGACCCCGGCGCCAACGCCTCCCTGGTCCGGCTGCTGACCGGCCCGCGCTGGCGCATCGGCCCGCGCGACCTCGCCCTCCTGGGCCGGCGCGCCCGGCTCCTGGTGGCGCACACGCGCGTGGGGGACGATGACGACCCGGACCGCCGACTCGCCGAGGCCGTCGAGGGGGTCGACCCCTCCGAGGTGATATCGCTCGCCGACGCCCTCGACACGTTCCTGGAGACACCGCTGTACGGCGCCGACCGCACCGGGGACGACGACGGGCTGCCCTTCTCACCGGACGCGCGCGTGCGCTTCGCCCACCTCGCCACCGAGCTGCGCGACCTGCGCCGATCCCTGTCCGACCCCCTGATGGACGTCCTGCACCGGGTCCTGGCCGTCACCGGCCTGGAGGTCGAACTGGCGGCGTCCCCGCACGCGTTGGCCGCCCGCCGCCGCGAGACCCTGTCGAACTTCCTGGACGTCGCCGCCTCCTTCGCCGCGGGCGACGGCGAGGCGAGCCTGCTCGCCTTCCTCGGCTTCCTGCGCACCGCCGCCCAGTACGAGAAGGGCCTCGACAACGCCCTGCCCGGCGGCGAGAACACCGTCAAGGTCCTCACCGCGCACAAGTCCAAGGGCCTGGAGTGGGACGTCGTGGCCGTCCCCGGCCTGGTCACCGGAACCTTCCCCAGCGGTCAGGGCCGGGAGAAGTGGACCGCCCAGGGCAAGGTTCTGCCGCACGCGCTGCGCGGCGACACCGCCACCCTGCCCGACGTGGCTTCCTGGGACTCCAAGGGCCTGAGGTCCTTCCACGAGGCCATGAAGGACCACCAGCACACCGAGGAACTCCGCCTCGGCTACGTCACCTTCACCCGCCCCCGCTCCCTGCTGCTCGGCTCCGGCCACTGGTGGGGCCCCACCCAGAAGAAGCCCCGCGGCCCCTCCGACTTCCTCCAGGCCCTGTACGACCACTGCGCGGCCGGATACGGCGAGATCGAGGCCTGGGCGGACCAGCCCGAGGAGGGCGCGGAGAACCCCGCCCTGCACACGGCCACCGCCGACCAGGCCTGGCCGCTGCCCCTGGACGACGCGGCGATGGCTCACCGCCACAAGGCCGCCAAGCTGGTCATGAACCACTTGGAGTACCTCGCCTCCCACGACGAGGGCCACCCCGCGGCCACGCACGACCCGAACGCCCACGACGACCCGGACTGGCCGCCGCCACCTGAGGACGACGAACCTCCTTACGGCGAGCCCCCCTTCGGGGAGCCTCCGTATGAGGAGTCCCTCCCCGAAACCGGGGCCGAAGCCGAAAACGCCCTCCCGGAGGACGACCCCGCCGACTGGGACGCCTGGACCACGGACCGCCCGACCGTCCCGCACCAGGCGACAGCCCCGCACGCCGCCGAACACTCCAGTGCGCCAGGCGGCGCACGCCCGCACCCCACGGAACCGCCCGGCACGCGCCTCACCCCCGAGGAAGCCCGAGCCATCGCTTCCTGGGACCGCGACCTCGACGCCCTCACCGGCGAACTCCTCCGCGCCCGCCGAGGAGTCACAGACGTACCCCTGCCGGCCTCGCTCACCGCCACCCAGTTGATGCTCCTGGCCGCCGACCCGGACGCCCTCGCGCAGGAGCTCGCGCGCCCGCTGCCGCGCCCGCCGCAACCCGCCGCACGCCGGGGCACCCGCTTCCACGCGTGGGTGGAGTCACGCTACGAAGAGCTGACCCTGCCCATGCTGGAGCCGGACGAACTGCCAGGCAGCGAGGCCGAGATCGCCGACGAACGCGACCTGGAAGCCCTCAAGGAAGCCTTCGAACGCACCGAGTACGCCCGGCGCACGCCCTACCGCGTCGAGACCCCCTTCCAGCTCGCGATCGCCGGCCGCGTCGTACGGGGCCGTATCGACGCCGTCTACAGACAGGGCGACGGCGACGGGGCGACGTACGAGATCCTCGACTGGAAGACCAGCCGTACCCGTACCGCCGACCCGCTCCAGCTCGCGATCTACCGGCTGGCCTGGGCCGAGCGGCAGGGCGTGCCCCTGGAGGCCGTCATGGCCGCGTTCCTGTACGTGCGCGGCGGTGAGGTCGTACGCCCCGAGAACCTCCCGGACCGGGCCGCACTGGAGCGGCTGCTGCTGGAGGAGCCGGGCGCGCAAGCAAACTGTGAGGAACCGCCCACCGAGGATGTCAGTGCGGGCCGATAGGCTCGTGACCATGAGCCACACCGTTGACAGTGCCGTCAGCGCGGTCCGCACGTACATCGAGCAGCACCGCGCAGCCTTCCTCGACGACCTCGCCGAGTGGCTGCGCATCCCGTCCGTGTCGGCGCAGCCCGAGCACACGCCCGACGTCCGGCGCAGCGCGGACTGGCTCGCCGCCGCACTCCGGGAGACCGGCTTCCCCACCGTCGAGGTCTGGCCGACCCCGGGCGCCCCAGCCGTCTTCGCAGAGTGGCCCTCCGACGATCCCGAGGCACCCGCGGTCCTCGTCTACGGCCATCACGACGTCCAGCCCGCCGCCCGCGAGGACGGCTGGGACAGCGAGCCCTTCGAGCCCGTCGTCCGCGGAAACCGCCTCTACGCGCGCGGGGCGGCCGACGACAAGGGCCAGGTGTTTTTCCACACACTCGGCGTCCGCGCCCACCTCGCCGCCACCGGCCGTACCGCCCCGGCCGTGCACCTGAAGCTGCTCGTCGAGGGCGAGGAGGAGTCCGGCTCCCCGCACTTCCGAGCGCTCGTCGAGGAGCACGCCGACCGGCTCGCCGCCGACGCCGTGATCGTCTCCGACACCGGCATGTGGTCCGAGGACACCCCCACGGTGTGCACCGGTATGCGCGGCCTCGCCGAGTGCGAGATCCGGCTGCTGGGCCCCGACCAGGACATCCACTCCGGTTCCTTCGGCGGCGGGGTGCCCAACCCGGCGACCGCCGCCGCCCGCCTCGTCGCCGCGCTGCACGACGAGCACGCACGCGTGGCCGTCCCCGGCTTCTACGACGGCATCGTCGAACTCACCGACCAGGAGCGCGAACTCTTCGCCGAGCTGCCCTTCGACGAGAAGGAGTGGCTGCGCACCGCCAAGTCGCACGCCACTCACGGCGAGGCCGGACACACCACCCTGGAGCGCATCTGGGCCCGCCCCACCGCCGAGGTCAACGGCATCGGCGGTGGCTACCAGGGCCCCGGCAGCAAGACGATCATCCCGTCCACGGCCATGGTGAAGCTCTCCTTCCGGCTGGTCGCAGGCCAGGACCCCGACCACATCGAGAAGGCCGTCCGAGCCTGGGCCGCCCAGCAGGTGCCCGACGGAATCCGGCCGGAAATCACCTTCAGCGCGGCCACGCGCCCGTGCCTGACGCCCCTGGACCACCCGGCCCTGCAGTCCGTCGTCCGCGCCATGGGCCGCGCCTTCGAGAAACCGGTCCTCTTCACCCGCGAGGGCGGCTCGGGACCGGCCGCCGACCTCCAGGAAGTCCTTGGGGTACCCGTCCTCTTCCTGGGCATCTCCGTCCCGTCCGACGGCTGGCACGCCCCGAACGAGAAGGTCGAGATCGACCTCCTCCTGAAGGGCGTCGAAACCACCGCCCACCTGTGGGGAGACCTCGCCGACACCTGGCGCCGCGCACCCTGACGAACCCGCGCGACCGGAACCGCCACGCGCGCGAGGCACACTGGAAGAACCGCCCCGTCCCCGCCGGACCCGGTCACCTCCTGCCGTACGTCCCGCTGAACCGCCCGCCGAAACAATCCGCATTGCCGGGGGAGTTGGAAGCACCCGTGACCACCTGGACCGACCACACAGCCGACCGACCCATCTCGCTCACCGCCCCGAGCGGCATCGACCGAGCCGCCCACCACCGGCTCGACGAGGCCTGGCTCGCCGCGGCATGGAGCCACCCCTCCACCCGTTGCTTCGTGGTCTCCGGCGGCCAGGTCCTCATCGACGAGACACCCGACGGCAACACCGAACTCGTAATGACCCCGTCCTTCGAGGCCCCGCTCACCGAGGCGCACCGCTACTTCCTGGGCACCGACGACGACGGCGTCAGCTACTTCGCCCTCCAGAAGGACGCGCTGCCCGGCCGTATCGACCAGTCGGCGCGGCCCGCGGGCCTGCGCGAGGCGGGCCTGCTGCTGTCACCCCGGGACGTGGGCCTCATGGTGCACGCGGTCGCCCTGGAGAACTGGCAGCGCCTGCACCGGTTCTGCTCCCGCTGCGGCGAGCGCACGGTGATCGCCGCAGCCGGCCACATCCGCCGCTGCCCGGCCTGCGGCGCGGAGCACTACCCGCGCACCGACCCCGCCGTGATCATGGCCGTCACCGACGAGGAGGACCGCATCCTGCTCGGCCGCCAGGTCCACTGGCCCGAGGGCCGCTTCTCGACGCTCGCCGGCTTCGTGGAGCCCGGCGAGTCCATCGAGCAGTCGGTGCGCCGCGAGGTCTTCGAGGAGGCCGGCATCACCGTCGGCCACGTGGAGTACGTCGCCAGCCAGCCCTGGCCCTTCCCGTCCAGCCTCATGCTGGGCTTCATGGCCCGCGCCACCTCGACCGACATCAACGTCGACGGCGACGAGATCCACGAAGCCCGCTGGTTCTCCCGCGAGGAACTGCGCGCGGCCTTCGAGTCAGAAGAGGTGCTGCCCCCGTACGGTATCTCGATCGCGGCCCGCCTGATCGAGCTCTGGTACGGCAAGCCGCTGCCGACGCGAACCTTCGTCTGAGGCATCCGGGGGGCGGATAACGGGGCGCGGATAAGCGGATAAGGGGGGTGCGGATCGGCTACGGGTGTGGACCGCGCGCCGCAGATGATCCGGCTCGCCCGCGCGGACGCGCAGCCGGGAAACGTCACCTTCGTAGAGGCCCATTTCCTCGACGGCACCTCACTCGCCGAAGGCACGTACGGCTTCGTGTGGCTGCGGCCTGCCCGTGAGGAGGACGACAAAGAGGGCGGCCCCTGACATCAGGGGCCGCCCTCTTCGGAGCTGTGTGCGCCGACTGTCGTTCAGGCGCCGAGCGCCTGCTTCACCTGGGCAAGGCTCGGGTTCGTCATGACGACCTCGGAGCCACCCTGGGAGGGAACCACCAGAACGGTGGGCACCGTCTGATTCCCGCCATTCGCCTTCTCGACGAACGCCGCCGAAGCCGGGTCCTGCTCGATGTTGATCTCGTTGTACGCGATTCCCTCGCGGTCCATCTGGCTCTTCAGCCGACGGCAGTAACCGCACCACGTGGTGCTGTACATCGTCACAGTGCCCGACATTCTCTCGCGCTCCTCAACAGCTCGGGGGATGTGTCCTCGCAGTGGAGGGAACGTACGCGACACGGCCGCAATTCCCACCACGGGCGGCATGCGGCACGTGACGCCTGCCGCATTAGTACGACTGCGGGTGCCTCCCTGTGGACAACCGGCTCACCCGTCTCCGGCGACCTGGCAGCATGGCCATGTGACAGCAGCAACGCACTCCTCCCTCTTCCCGCAGGTACCGGACTCGGCCGACGCGGTGCTCGAAGGACTCGACCCCGAGCAACGCGAGGTGGCCACCGCCCTGCGCGGTCCGGTGTGCGTGCTGGCGGGCGCCGGCACGGGCAAGACACGGGCGATCACCCACCGGATCGCCTACGGAGTGCGCGCCGGCGTGCTGCAGTCCTCCAGCGTGCTGGCCGTCACCTTCACCAACCGCGCCGCCGGCGAGATGCGCGGCCGGCTGCGCCAGCTCGGCACCACCGGAGTCCAGGCACGCACGTTCCACTCGGCCGCGCTGCGCCAGCTCCAGTACTTCTGGCCGAAAGCGATCGGCGGCAGCATGCCCCGGCTCGTCGACCGCAAGATCCAGCTCGTCGCCGACGCGGCGGCCGCCTGCCGCATCCGCCTCGACCGCGGCGAACTGCGGGACGTCACCGCCGAGATCGAGTGGTCCAAGGTCACCCAGACAGTGCCCTCCGACTACGCGGCCGCGGCGGCCAAGGCGGGCCGCGACGTCCCCCGCGCCCCCGCCGAGATCGCCCAGCTCTACGCCACCTACGAGGACGTCAAGCGCGACCGCGCGGTCATCGACTTCGAGGACGTCCTGCTGCTCACCGTCGCCGTCCTCCAGGACCGGCACGACATCGCCGAGCAGGTCCGCTCGCAGTACCAGCACTTCGTGGTCGACGAGTACCAGGACGTCAGCCCGCTCCAGCAGCGCCTCCTGGAGCTGTGGCTCGGCGACCGCGACAGCCTGTGCGTCGTCGGCGACGCCAGCCAGACGATCTACTCCTTCACCGGAGCGACGCCGGACCACCTGCTCGACTTCCGCACCCGCCACCCCGGCGCCACCGTCGTCAAGCTGGTCCGCGACTACCGCTCCACACCCCAGGTCGTCCACCTCGCCAACGGCCTGCTCTCCCAGGCCCGCGGCCGGGCTGCCGACCACCGGCTGGAGCTGATCTCCCAGCGCGCCGCGGGCCCCGAGCCCGTCTATGCCGAGTACACCGACGAGCCCGCCGAGGCCGAGGGCGCCGCCCGCCGCATCCGCGACCTCATGGACGCGGGCGTCCCGGCGAGCGAGATCGCGATCCTGGTCCGCACGAACTCCCAGTCCGAGACCTACGAACAGGCCCTCGCCGACGCCGGAGTGCCCTACCAACTGCGCGGCGCCGAGCGGTTCTTCGACCGCCCCGAGGTCCGCAAGGCCGGCATCGCCCTGCGCGGCGCGGCCCGCTTCGGCGGCAACGACTCCCTCCTGGACGACGTCATCGACCTGCCCTCCCAGGTCCGTGCCGTCCTCTCCGGCGAGGGCTGGACCACCGAGCCCCCGGCCGGCTCCGGCGCCGTCAGAGAGCGCTGGGAGTCGCTGGCTGCCCTGGTCAACCTCGCCCAGGACTTCGCCGCGGCCAGACCCGGAGCCACCCTCGCCGACCTGGTCGCCGAACTCGACGAGCGGGCCAACGCCCAGCACGCCCCGACCGTCCAGGGCGTCACCCTCGCCTCCCTGCACTCGGCCAAGGGCCTGGAGTGGGACGTCGTCTTCCTGGTCGGCGTCGCCGAGGGCATGATGCCCATCACGTACGCGAAGACCGACGAACAGATCGAGGAGGAGCGCCGCCTCCTCTACGTCGGCGTCACCCGCGCCCGAGAACGGCTCCACGTCTCCTGGGCCCTCTCCCGCTCACCCGGCGGCCGCCCCAGCCGCCGCCCCAGCCGTTTCCTGAACGGCCTGCGCCCCGGCTCGACCGGCGGTGCGGCCGGCCCCGGCACGGTCGCCCCCGGAGGCATCGAGCGCGGCTTCACGGGGACGCCCAAGGCCGTGCCGCGCCGGACGCAGCGCACGGTGGCCCGCTGCCGGGTCTGCGGCCGCACCCTCACCGAGGCCGGTGAGATGAAGCTGATGCGCTGCGAGGACTGCCCCTCGGACATGGACGAGGGCCTCTACGAGCGGTTGCGCGAGTGGCGGGAGGTCCAGGCGCAGCGCAGCGGTCAGCCCGCCTTCTGCGTCTTCACCGACAAGACGCTGATGGCGATCGCCGAGACCGTCCCCGACGACGACGGCGAACTCGCGCGGATCCCGGGCGTCGGCGTCCGCAAGCTCAACCGCTACGGGGCCGATGTCCTCGCCATCTGCGGCGGTCAGGAGCCTGCGGAGGGTGTCGCGGAGGACTGATTCAAACTCGTCGAGAAAATAGTTTGCGCATGCCCCAGCAATCCCCATAGGTTCTTAGACACGGGAACAGGGGGCCTTCTCGAAGGCCCTGATTCCGTGCTGTACTTGCATATCCGTAAGACCGGTCTCACCCCCGGTCCCCCGAGACGCCGAGAGGAGGCGATTCCAGTGATCAGCATCAACACCAGCTCCGCCAGCACCGTGAAAATGACCGATCTCTCGGTCGTCTCCCTGTGCATGCTCGGCGTTTCGAACCTGGACACCGGTCTGTCCGGCATTTCCGCCGCCCGCCCGGCGTCCGCCCTGTCTCTCGCGGTCCTTCCCGTCCGTGAGCGCAATGAGCGACCGACCAAGGCACTGGAAGCAGTAGGGGCACAGGCGCAGACCTATGCCTTTGCACCCGGTGCCGGAAGCCGGAAGCAGACGACGCAGCACCACCAGATGTGGGCCTTCCGTGGGCCAGAACCCTGGAGTGATCCAGCCTGATCGATCAGGCCGGCGCCTTCAGGGCCGCGGAACCCCATCCGGGATCCGCGGCCCTTCTGTTTTCCCCGAACGGGGACGACGGAGCGAAGGGGCCTCGGGACAAGAAAAGAACCCGGTACCAAGCCGACAACCGGCCCAACAGGGCCGGACCGACCAGACGAGGAAGAACAACCGTGCAACTCGAAGCGCACGCCCCGTCCGTACCGCCTTCCGAAACGATCCCCCCGCCCGGCCTCACGGAGGACTCCACCTTGACTCCGCTCACTACGCTCACCGCGCTCGACGACGCCATCGAGAACCTGGGCGTGCCCGTCCCCTGCCGTTCCTACGACCCGGAGGTCTTCTTCGCCGAGTCGCCGGCAGATGTCGAGTACGCCAAGTCCCTCTGCCGCACCTGCCCGCTGATCGAGGCCTGCCTCGCCGGCGCCAAGGAGCGGCGTGAGCCCTGGGGCGTCTGGGGTGGCGAGCTCTTTGTCCAGGGTGTCGTCGTGGCCCGCAAGCGGCCGCGTGGCCGTCCGCGCAAGAACCCGGTCACGGCATGAACATCTTCGGAACGATCGACCGCCCCCTCACGCACGACCCCAAGAAGCAGGCCCCGATGAAGCCGTCCACTCCCAGCGAGCCCGCGGGCTCCGCGATCCCAGACTTCACCACCCCGGGTGCGACCGAGTCGCGCCAGAACAGGACCCGAGAGATGCAACTCATCCCAGAAGCCCTGGCTCGTGCGCATATGCACGAGCGCCTGCACGAGGCCGAGCGGGAACGCCGGGCCGTACGCCTGGTGACCGCTCGCCGGATGCAGCGCAGGGCCGAGCGCGCCTCGATGCGCGCCCGCCGTGCGCTCGCCATGGCCGTCATGCAGTAACCGATCACACCTGAAGCGGTGGCCTCCCGATCTCGGGAGGCGAAAGCTCCCCCGCGGGGTCGGTCCGTCCGAACGGACCGACCCCGCGGTGCGTTCCGCCCGCCGATCCCCGGCCGCGGAGATATCGTCGGCGCGTGACGAGTCTTCCCGGAGGCAGTGACACCGGCGCCTCCACCGCGGAGCCCCAACCCCTCGTGTGCGCCCGCTGCGGCACCAGGCCCGAAGGCCCACAGCCCACCTGGACCTGCTCCATGGAGAACGGAACCCGGCACTACTTCTGTGACCTCTGTGCCCGGGAGAACCTCAGGCCGATCGAGGGACGGCTGGACTCGGCCTGGTGGTAGGCCGCACGCGCGCCGTCAGCGGCCCCGCTAGCGCCACCCGCGGCTCGCTCACGCCTCCGCCGCGGGCTCCTCCTCGTCCAGGTACTCCTCGTATGCGTCCGGGTCCTCCGGAACGAACCCCGGCAGCCACTCCTCCAGCTCATCGCGCAGCCGCACCGTCGCACCCAACTGGCACAGGACGCCGATTGTGCTCAATGTCACCCGGTGTATCAGGAGGTACGCCGGAGGCAGATTGAGCTGCTTGCCCAACTGGTGGGCGGGAGAGCGGGGGTCGGCGATACGGGCCGCCTGGCTGCGCATCCAGCCGCGGCTGAAGGTGAACGCGTCGACCTGGGCCGGCTCGATGATCGGCACGAGGTAGTCGAGGACGGCGTCGGGGTCCAGCTCTATCGACTCCTTGACGAAGCCTTCCGTGCGCAGCAGTTCGTAGACCGCCTCGGCGTCGCCGTCGAGCGTCATGCGCAGGGAGTCGCCGATGGGCGTCGGCAGACCGCCGGGGAGGCGGTCGACCGTGCCGAAGTCCAGGACACCCAGACGCCAGTCGCCCTTGCTGTCCGGATCGGCGGGCAGCAGACGGAAGTTGCCCGGATGCGGGTCCGCGTGGAGGAGACCGGTGCGGGCCGGGCCGGAGAAGAGGAAGCGGGCCAGGAGTTGGCCAGCCCGGTCGCGCTGCTCCTGGGTGCCGTCGGCGATCACCTCCGACAGCGGGATCCCGTCGATCCACTCCGTGACCAGCACCTGGTCGCACTGGTGGACCACGGCGGGTACCACGACGTCCGGGTCGCCCTCGAACTCCTCCGCGTGCGCCTGCTGGGCCTGCGCCTCCAGGCCGTAGTCCAGCTCCTCGGAGACCCGGTCGCGGAGCTCGGCGATGAGGGGCTTGATGTCCATCCCGGGGATGAGCGGGCCCAACAGGCGGGCGAATCGGCTCAGTTGGGTCAGGTCGGACAGGAGGGCCTCGCCGGCGCCCGGGTACTGCACCTTGACCGCGACCTCGCGGCCGTCGTGCCACACCGCCCGGTGCACCTGGCCGATCGACGCGGCCGCCGCGGGCTTGTCCTCGAACTCCAGGAACAGTTCACGCCAGTCCTCGCCGAGCCGCTCCGCCAGCACACCGTGCACGGTGCGTGTCGGCATCGGCGGTGCCGCCTCCTGGAGCTTGGTCAGCGCGGCACGGTAGGGACCGGCGACCTCCTCGGGCAGCGCCGACTCGAAGACGGACAGCGCCTGCCCGAACTTCATCGCACCGCCCTTGAGCTCGCCGAGCACCTTGAACAGCTGCTCCGCCGTGCGCTGTTGCAGCTCGCGGCCGACGATCTCCGCGGACTCGCCCACGATCCGTTTCCCGAGCCCCCACGTCGCTCTCCCGGCGAAGCCGAGCGGGAGCGCGGCGAGCTTGGCGGTGCGGGTGACCGCCTTGCGGGGAAGATCAGACATGCGCCCTCCAAGTCCCGGCCGGCCGGGCCGAGTCTGCCTTACGGCGCACATCCCTCGACGGCCGGTCCCCTGCCATTGTCGCGTGTCGATCCTCGTCCGTAGAGGTGTGGCCCTCCTTACCTTTCTTCGTACCCTTCTCCGAGGCTCCGCACGGGCAGCCGGAATGCGCCCAGACCGGTCGCGCGTGCCAGTGCAGACCGGGCAGCGAGACCTCCCACCGCGCGCCCGCGCTCGACGGCGACTGCCCGTCCAGGAAGGCGAGCGCGTGCGCGGCCGCCAGCCCGGCGACGGTCGTGGCCAACGTCAGATCGCAGGGCCGCACCTGGGGCTGTCTGCCGGAGCGCCACTGCGCGACCAGACGCGGCCAGGTCGGATCACGGTCGGTGCGTGCGTGGTGCAGACAGCCCGCGCAGGACGTCTCGCCGGGCAGGACCAGCGGACCCACGACTCCCGTGCCCTCCACGACACCGGCGTACAGGTGGGGGGTCCCCGAGACGATCAGACCGGTGGCGGCGGCCGGGTCGGGCGCATAGACGGCGACGTCGTCACGCGGGGCGAGGATCACGAGGGAGAAACCGGGGTCGCCCTCCTCCGCCACGGCCTGCGAGGTCCGGCGGGGCGGGCGGTCCGGTGCCGCCCGGCGTACCGCGCGGCGCGCCGCCTCGTCCCGGCGCTCGCCGACCGCCTCAGCGGGCAGCCCGCCCGGTGCGACGTCCCACGGCTCGGTGCGACCGCCGTCGCGCACGTCGACCTCGCCGACGCCCGCGCCAGACAACAGCGCGGCCAGCACCGCGCCCACCCGGCCCGCGCCTCTCACCTGTACCCGCAGTTCGCGACGCGCCGCCAGACGGCCCATCGACTCGCCCGGCTCGCCGGTGATCAGGGAGAGCGACGCGAGGTCCGGGCGCAGCCGGTCGAGGACGTCCTTCTTCGCGCGGAGGGCATCGGCCGCGGGCCCGCCGCCCTTCGCGTCGTCGAGCAGTCCCGCGCGGGTCAGCCCCTCCACCAAGTGGTCCACCTGGCCCTCGGGCAGATCCATCCGCTCGCCCTCCTCGCGCAGGAGCGGCAGTCCGCGCGTGCCGTTGAGCAGATCCAGGAAACCGCTCGTCGCCGTGTCCATCGGGCCCAAAGTCATCGCGTGCGCCGGTGTCATCCCGAACTGCACGGTGTGGAGATCGCGCCAGCCGCGCCGCAGCGCGGGCTTCACCATCGGATGCATGACAGGCCCCCGTAGCCCTAGGAAGTACGTCCCGTGTGCCGGCGGAATCGGTCGGTGCTCCGCCTGCGATGCCAGCCTGCCCGGCCCGGGCGTCGGGTGCAGAAAGTTGTCCACAGGCTGTGGGGTTCGTCGTACAAATCAAGCGCTTGGTGGCGGATCGATACCGAAACCGCCCCGGAGTCGGGACTTCCCGCGTGTGCAGAGGGTAACGTCGTGGCGTGCCCGCCGACCCACTGCACAGCGCCGGAAAACCACAGCGCAGTACGACGAGCCAGCCGCCAAGCGGCTCGGGGGCGAGCGCGATCGAGGTCCGCAGGAGTGCGCGTCGGCGCAGAACGGTCTCCGCGTACCGCGAGGGCGATCGCACCGTCGTGCTCATCCCCGCCCGCATGTCCGAGGCGGAGGAGAAGCGCTGGGTCACCGTCATGCTCGACAAGCTGGCCGCCCAGGAGAGCAAACGGGTGCTCGGTGACGCCGAGCTGTCCGAGCGCGCCGAGCGTCTGTCGGCCCAGTACTTCGACGGCCGCGCCCGGCCCTCCTCCGTGCGCTGGGTGACCAACCAGAACACGCGCTGGGGCTCCTGCACGCCCTCCGAGGGCAGCATCCGCCTCTCCCACCGGCTGCAGGGCATGCCCGAGTACGTCGTCGACTACGTGCTGCTGCACGAGCTGGCGCATCTCCTGGTGCCCGGACACGGGCCGCGTTTCTGGCGGCTCCTGGAGGCGTATCCGCGCACCGAGCGGGCCAAGGGCTACCTCGAAGGCGTGGTCGCGGCCGAGCGGCTGCCCCATCCGCCGGGCGCCCGCGACGAGTGAGGCCCTCTTGTGGGGGATTGTGTACCGGGTCTGTACCGACTTCCTCCGGTGTCAGTGATTGCCGTTAGCCTGGCGCGACTCACTTGCATCGGGATGGGGGACGGTCGTTACGCATGGCCAGGGAATTCCAACGCGGCCACAAGGCCAAGATCAGTGACCTCACCGCGGGCACGGATCTGTACGTAGGTGTGCAGATCACGGGCCCCGGACTGACGTTCGACATCAGCTGCTTCGGCCTCGACGCCGAGGAGCGGCTCTCGGACGACCGGTACTTCGTGTTCTTCAACCAGCCGAAGTCCCCCGAGGAGTCCATCCAGCTCCTGGGTGCCCAGGCGGGCGACTCGGAGTCCTTCCGGGTCACGCTCGACAAGATCCCGCCGCAGATCCACAAGCTGGCGTTCACGGCGACGCTCGACGGCGCCGGGCAGATGTCGCAGATCGCCCCCGGGTACGTCCGGATCGTCGCGGGCGGCGAGGAGGTGGCCCGCTACTCGTTCAACGGTTCGGAGTTCACCACCGAGCGGGCCGTGATGCTGGGTGACTTCTACCTGAAGGATGTCTGGCGGTTCGCGGCCGTCGGCCAGGGCTTCGACGGCGGCCTCGAAGCGCTGTTGAAGAACTTCGGCGGCGAGGTGGCCGAAGAGGAGACGCCCGAGCCGCAGCAGGCGCAGCCCGCGCCGCCGCAGTCCGGTGCCGCACCCGGCTTCGCCCCGCCCGCGTTCGGCGCCCCCGCGGCTCCGGCACCT
>NZ_JBXVPZ010000074.1:0-29608 GCF_057961495.1 Streptomyces sp. P5F9
GGGGGCGAACGGGGTCGTCGGGACGGCCGCTTCCCGCATGGCCGTACTGCTGTCGGTGGTCGACTCGGACTGCTGCGTCATCGAGGAGGCTCCCATCGCTGAGCGTCGTCGCGGAGATCGTCGAAGATCGACCTCAAGGACATCAACGCGCGTTGCACGTGTGGCAGTTCCAACGGCAAGGGTGACGTGAGGCATTCCGCGCGTTCCGCATCGGTTCGGCCCAGCAGCGGCCCGGTGGACAGCCGGACGCGCAGCGCGCCCAGGTCGTCGCCGAACCGGTGGCCGCCCGGCGCGGGCATGCCGAGCCGGGCGGTGAGGAACTCCTCCAGGTCCTGCGCGTCGCCCACTCCCCGCGGGGTGAGCGCGTGGCGCAGCGGCCCGAGATCGACGTACAGATGACGTCCCGCCTGCGGCGGCCGGGAGAACGCGCCCGCCCCGGTGACGGCGGCGTGCGCGGCGGCGGCCACGCGCGCGTGCAGGCGTACGGCGGTGTCGCGGCGGGCGAGGACGGGCGGGGGTTCGCCGAGGGCGTGGCCGGCCGCGGCGGCGACCGGTGCGGCGACGCGGGCGCCGAGTGCGGTGAGGACGTCGAGCACGCGCGCGCGTAGCACCTGCCCGGCGCGGCCCGCGGGGAAGCGGGCGACGGCGGCGGGCCAGCCGGACGGGAGCAGCGCGCCGGCCAGGTCGGTGACGACGGTGACCTTGTCGGGGAGCATCTCGGCGGGGCTGAGCAGCATGGTGGCCCGGGGTGCGTGCAGGGTGTCGCGCCAGGTCTCGTCGCTGACCAGGTGCAGGCCCTCGGCCGCGGCGGCCTCGACGGTCTCGTGCATGACCTCGGGCGGCGCCACGGTAGCGGTCGGGTCGTCGGCCACCGAAAGGACGAGCAGCCGCGGATCACCGCCCTCGTCGCGGACCCGGCGCACGGTCTCCAGCAGGGCGTACGGATCGGGCACCCCGCCGCATTCGGCCGGGGTGCCCACATGGAACACGGATCTGCCCAACAGGCGCGCGTACGGCGCCCACCAGGCGGCGCAGGGTCTGGGCACCAGGACGTCACCGCCGAGCGCGGCGGTCAGCGCGACCAGCAGCGCGGGGGTACCCGGGGCGGCGGCCACGCGGGCGGGTTCGGCGGGCAGACCCCGGCGTTCGAAGTAGCCGCTCGCGGCGTCGAGCAGTACGGGGGCACCACCGACAGGCTGTTCCTCGATCCGGCTCGCGGCGGCGGCAAGGACGGCGGCCAGGCCCGGCAGCACGGGCAGCCCGTCGTCGGGAAACACCGGACCGTAACGCACAGGCCCCTGGCCTACCGCGTCCGCCTGCCGCATCGTGCCTCCGCGCAGTCCCTCGTGCAGTGCCGTGCCGTGTCCCGCTCGCGCGCTCAGTGCCCGGGTGTCCGCCTGCGCAGCCGGTACACGGCACCGCCGAAGGCACCCGCGATCAGTACACCACCGGCGACCAGAGCCGGAACAGAGTCGGTGAAGGTACCGCCCTCCCCCGCCCGCACCCCGCGCTGAACCGCGGCGGGCACCTCACCACAGGCATCCCCCCGGGGCTCCTGGCACGGCGGCTGCCCACCCCCGCGCTCGATGCTGAAGGTCGCGCTCCAGGGCCTCCCCTGTCCGCCGGGCGGCGCGGGACAGGTCCCGTCGACGGTCCACGCGGAGTCCCGCTCGACCCCGTCCGCGGAGATCCGTGCGGTCCCCCGGTAAGCGGCTCCGGCAGCCCGGTCGTCGTTGCCGGGCACGCGCTGCAGCTGGACGGTCCCGTCGTCGAACCCCTGGGACGTGGCGTCGATGGTCTCGGCCACGGTCCCCCCGACGGCCTCGCAGGTGACGGAAACGGTGACACTCCCACCTGCCCGCACACTGCTCGGACTGACCTCGGCGCCCGGATCAGCGGCCGGAGCGGGCCCGGCGGCGCCGACAAGGCCGACGACGGCCAGAGCAAGGGCGATGCGACGCATGAGCGGGTCTCCTTAGACCGAGGACGACGGCAACACCATCGAAGCCCGGTCCATTCGGAGACGCGCGCGGCCAGACCCCATTGGGGCTAAGGAGACCGACCGAGCGAGTGAAACACGGGCTGGCTGCAGCTTTTAGGGGCGCGGGGAACTGCGCGACCAGCCACGACGAGCTCGCACCCAACGTCTAAGCCGCATCTTCCAGAACCTGCTGCCGGATCCGAAGACAACACCGCTTGATCAACCGAGACACATGCATCTGCGAAATCCCGAACCGCTCAGCAATCCGGCTCTGCGTCATGTCCCCGAAGAACCGCAGGTACAAGATCTCCCTGTCCCGCTCAGGCAGCGCAGCCAACCGCGGTTTCACAGCCTCCCGATCGACCACGACATCCAACGCCGGATCAGCAGTCCCGAGAACATCGCTCAGCGAATACCCGTCCGAACCGCCGGGGGCAACCGCGTCCAGCGACAACGCACTGAAACTCTCCAACGCCTCAAGCCCCACCCGCACCTCCTCCTCGGAGAGACACGCGTGCGCGGCGATCTCCGCTACGGTGGGCCGCCGCCCCGGCACGGTCTGGGCAAGCTCCTGCCCGGCAACCCGCACCCTGTTCCGCAGATCCTGCACCCGCCGAGGCACATGCAACGTCCACATGTGGTCCCGGAAATGCCGTTTGATCTCACCGGTGATCGTGGGCACGGCGTAGTTCTCGAACGCGTTCCCGCGCTCGGGGTCGTACCGGTCGACGGCCTTCACCAGCCCGAGGGCAGCGACCTGGCGTAAGTCCTCGGTGCTCTCACCCCGGTTGCGGAACCGCCCCGCGAGCCGGTCGGCCATGGGCAGCCACGCCTCGACGATGTGTTCGCGGACGGTGTCGTGCTGTGGGCCGGGAGGCAGCGCGGCCAGCGTGCGGAACGCCTCCGCGGTGTCGGGGGCGTCATGGTGGGAACGGCGTTCCGTGCGCGTGCTCGTGCGAGCAGGCCGATTGGTCCGAGTAGGCATGGTGCGTCACAACTCCCTTGAGCATGCTCCGGGTTGGACGGTCACCGTCGGTGGGAACGCGTTTGCGATCCAGCGCTGGAAGTTCGCCTGCCCCCGGCCTCAAGGCACAAACACACACCGCTCAGTCCCGCTCGCGTGCCCCCTGCCGGGTACGGCCGGGGGCCACGCGGCGACGCGGATGGCGGCGCAGATACTCGCCCTCCAGTCCGGCCATACGGTCGTTGTGGGCGCGCAGCGCGTCGTTCGAGCCGTACAGCAGGGTGTCGTGGCGCGTGCGGTGGATGGTCTCCAGCTCCTTCATGAGCTGAGCATCGTCCAGGCGCGCAGGGTCGACTCCGGTCATGGTGTGCCCCGCTCGTCGAGTCTCACGGTCCTGAGTCCACTCTACGAACATTCGGGCCCCGCGGCCTCCGCACTGAACGGAACTATCGCGCCCGCTCCACCCGCCGCTCGTCCCACACCGGCTCGGTCGTCTCCCGGACCCTGCCGTCGCTGCCGAAGACCAGATACCGGTCGAAGGACCGGGCGAACCACCGGTCGTGCGTGACGGAGAGCACCGTCCCGTCGAACGCCTCAAGCCCCTCCTGAAGAGCTTCCGCGGATTCGAGGTCGAGGTTGTCGGTCGGCTCGTCCAGAAGCAGGGCAGTCACACCCTGGAGTTCCAGCAGCAGGATCTGGAAACGCGCCTGCTGCCCCCCGGACAGCCGGTCGAAGCTCTGCTCGGCCTGGCCGGTCAGCTCGTAGCGCCGCAGCCGGGACATCGCGGGCCCCTGGGCCTGCGCGTGCTCCTTCCACAGGATGTCGAGGAGGGTACGGCCCTGCAGTTCGGGATGGGCGTGGGTCTGCGCGAAGTGACCGGGCACGACGCGCGCGCCGAGCTTCCACTCCCCCGTGTGCTTCACCTCCTCGCCGGCGAGGAGCCGCAGGAAGTGCGACTTGCCCGAGCCGTTGGAACCGAGGACCGCGACCCGTTCGCCGTAGAAGACCTCCAGGTCGAAGGGCTTCATCAGCCCCGTCAGCTCAAGTCCCTTGCAGGTGACGGCCCTTACGCCCGTGCGGCCGCCCTTGATGCGCATGCTGATGTCCTGCTCGCGCGGCGGCTCCGGGGGTGGTCCCGCCTCCTCGAACTTGCGCAGGCGGGTCTGGGCGGCGGCGTAGCGGGACGCCAACTCGTGGCTGATGGAGGCCGCCTGACGGAGGTTCAGGACGAGCTTCTTCAGCTGGGCGTGCTTCTCGTCCCAGCGGCGGCGCAACTCCTCGAAGCGGGCGAAGCGTTCGCGCCGGGCCTCGTGGTAGGTGGCGAAGCCGGCGCCGTGCACCCAGGCGTCGGCGCCGGTGGGCGAGGGCTCCACGGAGACGATCTTCTCGGCGGCGCGGGCGAGAAGTTCACGGTCGTGGGAGACGAACAGGACCGTCTTGCGGGTCTCCTTGAGCCGCTCCTCAAGCCACCGCTTTCCGGGCACGTCAAGGTAGTTGTCGGGCTCGTCGAGCAGCAGTACTTCTTCGCTGCCGCGCAGCAGTGCCTCCAGCACGAGCCGTTTCTGCTCACCGCCGGAGAGTGTGCTCACCTGCCGGAACTGCGCCTTGTCGTACGGCACTCCGAGCGCGGCCATCGTGCACATGTCCCAGAGGGTCTCGAACTCGTAGCCGTGCACCTCGGCCCAGTCGGACAGGGCCTGCGCGTAGGCGAGTTGGGCCGCCTCGTCGTCGACGGTCATGATGCCGTGCTCGGCCTTGTCGACCTCGGCGGCGACCTCGCGGATACGGGGCGGAGCGACCGACACGAGCAGATCCCGTACGGTCGTCTCGTCGCGTACGGAGCCCACGAACTGGCGCATCACACCCAGGCCGCCGCTCACGGTGACCGTGCCGCCGTGCGGTTTCAGCTCGCCGGAGATCAGCCGCAGGAGGGTCGTCTTGCCTGCGCCGTTGGGCCCGACCAGGGCCACCACGGCGCCTTCGCCGACCCGGAAGGACACATCGCCGAGCAGCGGCCTCCCGTCGGGGAGGTAGTACTCAAGGTGTGCGGCTTCCAGATGTCCCATGACCACGCATTCTGTGGGGCGGCCTCACGGCCGGGCAAACCCTTATTGTGCCCGTCAGGGCCTCGCCATGACCTGGCCCGGAGCTTCGCTAGGCCGTGTCCGCAAAGTCCCGTCGTCCGCCCGGAGGGCGGGCTCCGCGGCGTTCGGTGCGTGCTCTCGGCGTGCCGGGCGGAAGCCCTCGTACTGGTTGTACGTGGGCTTTCGTCCGGTGCGGCGAGAGTGCGTGCCGGGCGTCGCGGGGCAGGCGGGACTTTGCGGACACGGCCTAGGGCTTCTGGTCCTCGTCGAGCGGCTGTCCCGTCGGGCCGGCGTCCGTGTCCGGTCCCGGTGTCTCGACCAGGGCGCCTTCCCAGGACAGGGCCTTCCAGCCGTCGGCCGGGGAGCCGTCCAGGATGACGATGCCGGTGTTGTCGAGGGGGCGGGAGGCGGCGAAGGCCACGTCGATGTTGTCGGCGCGGGCGGACGTCCACATCCGGATCGCGGCGCCGTGGCTGATCATGGCGACGGTGCGGGCGCCGCTGTCGGCGGCCTCCGCGATCACGCCGTCGTAGCGGGCGAGGGCCTCGGTGCCGCTCTCGCCGCCCGGCATCCGCAGCCCCGTGTCACCGGCGGCCCACGCGAACACGATCCGCATGTACTCGTGCCCGGGCTCGGTGTCGCCGGGCAGCATCTCCAGGTCACCGGCAGTGAGCTCCCGGATGCCGTCCCGGACGCGTACGTCGAGGCCGCGGGCGGCGGCCAGCGGGGCCGCGGTGCGCTGGGTGCGGATCAGGGTGGAGGCGTAGAGGGCCTCGATGTCCTCGTCGGCGAGGGCTTCGGGGAGGGCGGCGGCCTGGCGGCGGCCCAGGTCGGTCAGCTCGGCGCCGGGTATGGCCGTGTCGAGGAGATAGTCCACGTTGGCCGTGGTCTGGCCGTGGCGGATGAGGATCAGGCGCATGCGGGGGTCCTCCGATGGAACGGTCCGCCGACGGTCGGAACGAAGCGGTCCGCCGACGGTGGAAGGCGGTGGAAACGTTCCGCCGACGGTCCGCCTGGCAGCAAACGGCCATTTCAGGGTACCCGGCACCGCATGAGCCCTGACGTCGACCTCACGGTCCCGCTCCCCGGCCGCCACGCCCTGCGTGCATGGCTGCTCTCCCTCGACTCGCGCCTCTTCGAGGTGGCCGCCGAGCGGAACTGGCCCGCCGGTGAGCCCGTGCTGCCGCGGCTGAGCCGGAGTGCCAATCACGGCGTGCTGTGGTTCGCCACGGCCGCCGCGGTGGCCGCCAGCCGTACTCCGCGCGCCCGCCGGGCCGCCGCCCGGGGCATCGCCTCCCTGTCCCTGGCCTCCCTGGCGATCAACACGATCGGCAAGCGGACCGTGCGCCGCCCCCGGCCCGTCCTGGACCCGGTTCCGCTGGGCCGGCAGCTGAAGCGGCAGCCGATCACCACCTCCTTCCCGTCCGGTCACGCCGCGTCGGCCGCGGCCTTCGCTACCGGTGTGGCCCTGGAGTCCCCGGCCTGGGGCGCGGTCGTGGCGCCGATCGCGTTCTCGGTCGCCATGTCCCGCGTCTACACCGGCGTCCACTTCCCGAGCGACGTACTGGCGGGCGCCGCGCTGGGGGCGTGCGCGGCGTTCGCGGTGCGCGGCATGGTGCCGACCCGCGGGCAGTTCGTGCCGCCGGCCCGCGTGCGCGCCGAGGTCCCGGCACTGCCGGACGGTGAGGGCCTGGTCATGGTGGTCAACTCGGCCTCGGGCAGCGCGGTCCGGGCGGACGCGCTGACGGACTTCCTGCCCGGCGCGGAGGTCGTCGCCTGCCAACCGGCCGACATACGCGCCGAGTTGGAGAAGGCGGCGACCCGCGCCCGGGTCCTCGGGGTGTGCGGCGGCGACGGCACGGTCAACGCGGCGGCCGCGGTCGCCCTGCGCCACGACCTGCCCCTCGCGGTCCTCCCGGGCGGCACCCTCAACCACTTCGCCTACGACCTCGGCGTGGAGGGCCCGCGCGACCTGAGCAAGGCGATCAGGCAGGGCGACGCCGTACGCGTGGACGTCGGCCGGTTCAGGTCCGGCGCCACCCGGGGCGTCTTCCTCAACACCCTGAGCCTGGGCGTCTATCCGGAGCTGGTGCAGGAGCGGGAGCGCTGGGCGCCCCGGATCGGCGGCTGGCCCGCCGGCGTGCTCGCGGCACTGTGGGTGCTGCGCGCGGACCGGCATCCGCTGGAGGCCGAACTGGGCGGCCGCACCCGCCCGTTGTGGCTGCTGTTCGCCGGCAACGGCACCTATCACCGCAAGGGGGTCGCCTCCGGCCGCCGCGTCGACCTGGCGGACGGGCGTCTCGACATCCGGATCGTGCACGGCGGCCGCAGGCCCGCGCTCCGCCTGCTCTCGGCGGCGCTCGCGGGCCCGTTCACCCGTTCCCCCGCCCACGCGGCGGCCCAGGTGCACCGCCTGCGCCTGAGCGGCCTGACCCCGGGCACGCTGCTCGCGTACGACGGCGAAGTCACAGACATCAAGGGCGAGTTGACGCTGGAGGAGATGCCCGAGGCGCTGACGGTGTACCGACCATTGACGGAGCCCCTGATCACCCGTCAGTCCACATCGTAAAACGCGGGTCTCATTATTCGGCATGCGCGCGTACCTTCATGGATACGACGAAGAAGCCGCCGCGAAGGGGTAGGTAGAGCCATGCCGAAGCCGCAGGAGACCGCCGTCTACACGCACGGGCACCACGAGTCCGTGCTCCGTTCGCACACCCAGCGGACCGCCGCCAACTCCGCGGCCTACCTGCTCGGTTCGCTCAAACCGCACATGAGGATCCTGGACATCGGCTGCGGCCCCGGCACCATCACCGCGGACCTGGCGGCGCTGGTCCCGGACGGCCACGTCACCGGTGTCGACCGCGAGCCCGGCATCCTGGACCAGGCGAGGGCCACCGCGGCCCAACGCGGCCTGACCAACGTCGACTTCGCGGTCGCCGACGTCCACGCGCTGGACTATCCGGACGACACGTTCTGCGTGGTCCACGCCCATCAGGTGCTCCAGCACGTGGGCGACCCGGTGCAGGCTCTGCGGGAGATGATCCGGGTGACCAAGCCCGGCGGCTTCATCGCGGCCCGCGACGGGGACTACGCGGTGATGACCTGGTACCCCCTGGTACCGGGCCTGGACGACTGGCTGGACCTGTACCGCCGGGTGGCCCGCGCCAACGGCGGCGAGCCGGATGCCGGACGCCGTCTCAAATCATGGGCACTGCGGGCGGGCCTGACGGACGTCACGGCCACATCCAGCACCTGGACGTTCCACACTCCGGACGAGCGGGCCTGGTGGAGCGGCCTGTGGGCGGACCGTACCGTCGCGTCCTCGTACGCCGGGGTCGCGACCGGGGGCGGCCACGCGACCACCGAGGAACTGGACGCCGTGGCGGAGGCCTGGCGGGAGTGGGGGAAGCAGGAGGACGGCTGGTTCGCCGTGCTGCACGGGGAGATCCTCGGCCGCAAGGACGTCTGATCCGCCTGATCGGGGGCACTCGGCGGTCAGGAGGTTACACACTATGGTTCCGATCCTGATCGTCCTTCTGCTGGCGCTGATCCTGTTCGGTGCCGGCTTCGCAGTGAAGATCCTCTGGTGGGTGGCGCTGATCGTGCTCGCCGTGTGGCTGCTCGGCTTCCTGGTGCGCGGCACCTCGGCGGGCGGCGGCCGGGGACGCTGGTACCGCTGGTAGCGGGCCCGTCCCGCGGAACTACGCAGAGATCGGGCCCGTGCCCGCCGAGCGATCGGCGGGCACGGGCCCCTGGCGTCGAGCGCGTTCAGCGCACGCGTTGAGTGCGTTCAGCGCACGACCGCCGTCTCCACCAGCAGCCGCCCGGCCGCCGCGATCGACTCCGCGTCGATGCCGGCCGCGTGCAGCTGCTCGGCCGGGCTCGCCGAGCCGGGCATGGTGCGTACGGCGAGACGGACCAGGCGCGGTACCGGCCGGCCGTCGAGGAAGGCGTCCAGGACCGCGTCCCCGAGGCCGCCCTCGGGGTGGTGGTCCTCGACGGTGAGCAGACAGCCGGTGTCCTCGGCGGCCTGGCGCAGGGTCTCCCGGTCGACGGGCTTGACCGAGTACAGGTCGATGACCCGCACCTGGATGCCCTCGCGGTCGAGCGCGTCGGCGGCGGTCAGCGCCTCGGGCACGGTCACCCCGGCGGCCACGACCGTCAGCCGGTCCCGGCTGGAGAAGCGCAGCACCTTGCTGCCGCCGACCGGGAACTCCTCGTCGGGGCCGTAGACGACCGGCCCGGCGCCCCGCGAGGTCCGCAGATAGCGCACCCCCTCCAGGCCGGCCATCGAGGCGACGAGCCGGGCGGTCTGGTTGGCGTCGCACGGATACAGCACCGTCGAGCCGTGCACCGCGCGCATCATTGCCAGGTCTTCGAGCCCCATCTGCGAGGGCCCGTCCTGGCCGATGGACACACCCGCGTGCGAGCCGACCAGGTTGATCCCCGCGCCGCTGACGGCAGCCATCCGGATGAAGTCGTACGCGCGCGTGAAGAACGCCGCGAACGTGGAGGCGTACGGCACCCAGCCGCGCGCCGCCAATCCGACGGCCGCGCCGACCAGTTGCTGTTCGGCGATGTAGCACTCGAAGTAGCGGTCGGGGTGCTCCTTGGCGAAGAACTCCGCGCGCGTGGAGTCCCCGACCTCGCCGTCGAGCACCACGACGTCCCCGCGGGCGGAGCCGAGCGCGGCGAGGGCCTGGCCGAAGGCGTCGCGGGTGGGGACGTCGTCGCCCCGGTCGTAGCGTGGGAGTTCCAGCTGGTCGGCGCGTACGGAGTGCAGGGCGCGGGCGTCCAGGGGTCCCCGCACCTGGACGCGCAGGTCGCGCGGGCCGCCGAGTTCGGCGATCGCCGCGTCCGCGTCCGGCAGCGGTTTGCCGTGCAGGCCCTCGCGGTCCTGGACGGAGGCGACGCCCTTGCCCTTGAGGGTGCGCGCGAGGATCACGGTCGGCTGGCCGCTGGTGGACTCGGCCTCGCCGTAGGCGCGGTCGATCGCGTCCACGTCGTGTCCGTCGATCTCCGCCGTGTGCCAGCCGAAGGCCCGGAACCGGCGGGCGTACGCGTCGAGATCATGTCCGTGCCGGGTCGGGCCGCGCTGCCCGAGCCGGTTGACGTCGACGATCAGGGTCAGATTGTCGAGGTGTTCGTACGCCGCGTGCTCGGCGGCCTCCCACACCGAGCCCTCGGCCAGTTCGCTGTCCCCGCACAGCACCCACACGCGGTAGCCGGTGCGCTCCAGCCGCTTGCCGGAGAGGGCGATGCCGGCGCCGACCGGCAGTCCCTGACCAAGCGAACCCGTGGCGGTCTCGACCCACGGGAGCCGCTGCGGGGTGGGATGCCCTTCGAGACGGCTGTCCAGCATGCGGAAGGTGAGCAGTTCGGCGTCGTCCACGGCTCCTGCGGCCTTGTAGGCGGCGTAGAGCAGGGGCGAGGCGTGTCCCTTGGAGAGGACGAAGCGGTCGTTGCCGGGGTGGGCGGGGCGGTCGAAGTCGTAGCGGAGGTGGTGGGCGAGCAGGACGGCCATCAGATCCGCGGCCGACATGGAGGACGTGGGGTGTCCGGAGCCCGCCGCGTCGGCGGCCCGCACACTGTCCACGCGCAGTTGCTGTCCGAGTTCGACGAGTTCACCGGTGTTCATGGGGCTCCTTCGGGGGTGACCGTACGATCCATTCCGCGTCCCCCTGATCAAGCGGCCCAAACACGTGCCGAACGGTCACCGGGATCGTCCGAAAGGATCACCACGGCCCGCGCTCCCCAACTACGCTCGTCGGTATGGAGATTCTGGGAGCCACGCTGCGTATCTGCGTCGACGACCTGGAGACCGCCGTCCCCTTCTACGAACGGCTCGCGGGTGGCACCGCGCTCCGCTTCGAGCGCGGTGGGGTGTCGGTGGCCGCGGTCGGCTGTTTCCTGCTGATGAGCGGGCCTCCGACGGAGCTGGAGGTGTTGCGCAAGGTCGCCGCCACCATCGCCGTCAAGGACGTCGACGAGACCCACGCGGTCCTGACCGAGCTGGGCGCCCACATCGTCGCGGGCCCCATCGCCTCCCCGGCGGGCCGCAACCTGATCGCGATGCATCCGGACGGGACGGTCTACGAATACGTGGACCGACGGGCCTGATCGGCGACCGCCGGTCCACGCTCGGTCTCAGGGCGTGTCCGGCCGCATCCTGAAGTCGTAGCGCGTCGGCAGTGGTTCATCGGTGAGCCGGGACCACAGCCGTCCGATCGACTCGGCGCCCTCGCGCAGATCGGCGACCTCGAACCCCTCGTCGAAGACGGCCCACGCGTCGTCGCGCCGCCCTTCAGCGAGCAGCAACTCGGCCTGGAGCAACAGGAATCGGCCGCGTTCCCGGGTGACGGGATGCAGCATCTCCCAGACAGCGCGGGCATCGGCAGTCCGTCGCACCCGCAGCAACGCCTCGACGGCCTCACGCCCGAGCGCGGCCGTCGCGGCGGTCCACCGCTCCCCCGCGTCCCGCCGCTCATGACACAGGTCCGCGAAGGCCTCGTTGTACCGGTCCGCGGCCCGCTCGTGGTTCCCCGCCTCCTGATCCGCCACGGCGAGACAGCGCAGCAACGGCCAGAGGGACGGGGCGAGTTCGAGCGCCCGCTCCCAGCTGCGCACCGCCTGCGCCCGATCGCCGGCGTGCCACTGCGCGACGCCGAGGTGGTACTCGGTGAGCGGGGTCGCGGCCGCGGTCTCCAGCATGTCCCGCCAGTGCGAGGCGACCAGCGTCTCGCCGGGCGGCCGGACCCGGCGCGGCTCGGGCAGGACGCCGCTCCGCAGGAGTTCCGCCCAGGGCGCCTGCGCCTCGCCGAGCGTGGACTCCTCGAAGGGCGTGCCCGGCAACTTCCAGTCCGTGCGCAGGACTTCGAGCGCGCCCCACCCCGAGCCGGTCGCGAGTATCTCCCCGGGTTCGGTGTCGGCGTGCGGCTTCCAGGCGGCGTAGGCGGCGTCGAACCCGGCGCGGGGCAGGGCGGTTTCGAGCCGCGCCTCGGCACCGTCCACGACGGTGGACCACTCCCCGTCTGCCCGCGCGTCGAGCGGCCCGTACGCCTCCAGCCAGGACACCTCGCTCTCCGGGTCCAGCCGTACGTGCTCCAACTGCGTGCGGGCCAGGCCCGCTTGGATCTCGCAGTAGCCGCCGGTCCCCGGCTCGGTGAGCCACTCCTGCCAGCGCCGGCCACCACTGCCGGCGCCCCACACGAACAGCTTGCGGCCCCGCAGCACGTCGGTGGACGTCTGCACCAGCCCGTGCCCGTCCGCGTCGAGCGCGGCGATCCAGCGGCGCCGTCCGTCGGGCAGTTCGTAGAAGTAGTCCGCTGCGTAAGGGCTGTTGAGGGGATAGGACCGGTCCACTCCGTCGTACGACGGCACCGGCACCCGGCGCAGCCGCCGCTCGTACCCGAAGAGCCAGGCCTCCTCCGCCGGTGCGAGGACCCGGCGTTCCTCCGGTACGGCGATGTTGGACCACCAGTAGGTGGGCGCGGGCCGCTCGTGCGGGTTGCGGATGCGGACGCCGACGTAGAGGAAGTCGGAGCCGTCCGGGAGCCAGAGGTCGACCTGGAAGGGGAGGTCGCGGAGGCGTTCCCACTCCCACAGGCGGAGCATCTCGCCGCCGTCGGGGGCGGGGACACGGGCGGCGTGCAGGGGTGCGCAGGAGAGGGTGGTGTGGCCGGTCGCGCCGATGTTCCACTCGATGCCGCCGGAGAACCAGGCGCCGTTGAGGGCGAAGTTGGCGGGCTGCAACACCGGGTTGCGGTACAGGAGTTCACGGTCGGTGGGCTTGTGGACGAGGGAGGCGATGCGGCCGCCGAGGGCGGGGAGCACGGTGGCGCGGAGCCGGTCGTTCTCGATCACGAGGGCGTCGATGCGACGGGGTGTGCGGTCTCTGCCGTAGCCGTCCCGGACGCGGGTCGGCAGCAGGCTGCGGAGGGGTTCGTAGCCGACCTGGCGGGCCATGTCGCGCGGGAGGTCCTCGCGGTCGCGGTCGTCTATGCGGTGTTCCCCCACTGCCTTAAGGGCGTGGGAGGTGCCCCCATCGTCGAGCGGACGCAGTGGGGGCAGCGGGTTGTCGGGACCCAACTCCGCGGCGGGGAGCGTCAGTACCTCACGTCGGATCGTCGTCACGATCACCATGGAACCCGGCAACGGGTGCGGTGGCCAGGGGCATTGCCAGTCAGGATTCCGCAAAGACGGGGGCCCGCGGGGAGCGGGCGGAAAAATCCGCGTGCGGTCGCCGCTCGCCGCCGTACAGTCGGGCCGTTCGACGACATGGACCGAGGAGTGGAACGGCTGATGGGCGAGCGGCACACGTACCGGGTGATCGTCCGGGGTACCTGGGACGCGCTGACGGACGAGGCGCGGGAGCGGCTGCTGGGCGAGGCGGCGGAGCACGGGATGCTGAGCATGCGGTTCACCGAGGAGGGCTCGCTCAGTTACGAACCGTCGCCGCTCAAGCACTTCTCGTGGCGGTATGTGGTGGTCTCGGACGTGGCCGACGGTGACGAGATGGCGGCCGCGCTCGCGGAGGACCGCGCCGAGACCGCGCTCAAGGGCCTCGGCTACGGCTTCCGTGACCTGAAGTCGACGGTGACGGACCTGGACACGATGAAGGTCAACCGGAAGTCCGCATCTCGGCGGTGATCGCCCAGCGCTCGTGGTCCCGCCACGCGCCGTCGATGTAGATCATGTCCGGCGAGAAGCCTTCGAGCCGGAACCCGCAGCTGCGGGCGAGGGCGATCGAGGGAAGGTTGGTGGGCTGCACGTTGATTTCGAGCCGGTGCAGCCGCATCGGCCCGAAGGCGTGGCCCACCACGAGGTTCATCCCCTCGCGCATCAGCCCGCGCCCGGCCGCGTGCGCGAAGGCTCCGTAGCCGAGCGCTCCGCACTGGAAGCCGCCCTCGACGATGTTGTTGATGTTGATGAACCCGGCGATGCCCCCGCCGTCCACCTCGCACACGAGGAACCCGGCCTTGGACCGGTCCTCGATCAGCCGCCGTGCGTAGGCGCTGTACGCGTCCCCGCTCTCCGGCGGGAACAGCCACGGCTGGTGCAGGTCCTTGCTCTCCCGGGCACGCGCGGTGAACTCGGCACCGTCCTCGTACGTGAAGTGGCGTATGCCCACGCGGGGGCCCTCGGCGAGATAACGGGATGCGGTCTGCGGCATCCCGTCACCTTAGTTCGGGGTCAGCGGCGCCGTCGCATGAAATACCACCCGCACAGGGCGCCGATGACCGCCGTGCCCAGCAGCGCCATCCACAGCGGCATGGTGACCTCGGGGATCAGCAGACGGATCTTCGTGGCGCGGGTGTTCTCGAAGATGAAGATCAGGGCCAGCACGGCGAGCAGCAGAACCGTGATCCGGGCGGGCGTCAGCACGCGTTCCCGCTGGCCGGTCCTGCCGCCGCTCTCGGTGGTCTTCGGGCTCATGTCTCCAGGGTGAGCCCGAATCGGCCATCACGCACGGTGAGCCTCAGTCCGCGACGACCGGCAGCTCCAGCACCCCGGTGTCCTGCGGCGAGCTGACCACGGCGACCGGCTTGATCCCCCGGTTCCCGGTGTACGCGTCGTCGCTCGCCGCGATCACGAACTGGAGCCGGTGCCCCTTCGCGTACCGGTGCACGATCCCCGGCAGGGTCACCGAGAAGCTCTTCGTGACGTCCGGCACGCGGACAGGAGCGACCAACCTGTGGACAAGCGTCTTGCTGCCGTCGGGGGCGACATCGTAGAGCTTGGCGAAGAGGACGAGGTTGTCGGCGGCGTCGCCGGAGTTCTGGGTGCGCCGCGCCTTCGGGGAGACGACCTTCAGTGTGGCCTTCGGGGCGCCCACGACGTCCGTGGTGCGGGTCAGGGGTTCGCTGGACCACCCCAGGTACGTGCCCGCCGTGTCGTACGGCGCCGGGTCCGGCAGACCGATCGTCCCGCTCAGCGAGCTCTCCGAATGGCTCGTGGGGACAAGCCAGTTGGTGTAATCACGGCTGCCGCGCGCCACCTTCGCCCGGTTGTCCACGAGCTTGCCGTCGCCGGAGAGATAGAACTTCTCGTCGAGCGCGGGGAGTTGGCTCGCCGTCGCATAGGTGTCGGCCGGGTCCGTGATCCAGTCGCGGTAGTAGGCGAATGCCGGTCCCGTGTCCGTGTTCTTCCGCTGGAGGAGATAGCGGTCGAACCAGGCCAGGATGCGCCTGCCCACATAGCTCGACTCCAAGTCTCCCTTGCTCAGGTCGAGTTCACCGGCGGCGGGGTCGGTCATCCCGCCGCTGTGCCCCCACGACTGCCAGATCATCTTGGCGGTCGTCCCCTGCGCCTTCAGCGTCTTGTACGTCGCCGTCGCCTCGTTGAGGTTGAACAGGCTGTCGGCCTGTCCCTGGACGAGGAGCGTCGGGGCCTTCACCCGGTTCAGATACGACACCGGCGAGACGCTGTGCGCGTACGCGAGCAGGTCGGCCGTCGCCCCGGCCGGATAGCTGCCGGAGTTCAGGGTGCGGATTATGGCGCAGGCCCGGGTGACGAAGTGCAGGCAGCCGAGGGAGTTGATCCGGGTCGGGTCGAGGCTCGTCACGGTCAGGGGCTGGGTCTCGCCGATGAGGTAGAAGCCGTTGGTCCACTGCCACTTGAAGGCGCCGGGCACGGTCCGACCGCCTTGGCCCACCGCGTTGTTGGGGTCGAGGGAGTACGCCAGGTCGTTCCAGGTGATCAGAGGGACGAGCGCGTCGACCCGGTGATCCACGGCCGCCGTCGCCAGCTGGATCGCGCCGCCGTACGATCCGCCGATCATCCCGACGCGCGGGTCGCCCTTCGCGTCGAGGGTCACGAAGTCGGCCCTGGTCCCGTCGTCGGCGGCCCGTGTGCCGGCCAGGAAGTCGATCAGCCCCGACGCGGCCTCGCCGTCGATGCCCGGGTCGTCGAGCGAGACGAGACACCCGGACCTGCCGAAGCCGAGCCCGGAGTAGACGAGTCCGACATAGCCGCGCTCCGCGAAGGCCTTGCCGATGGCGTCGGTCGAGCCGTCCGACTTGCTGCCCCCGAAGCCGTTGGTCGCCAGTACCGCGGGCGCCGGGTGGGCGCGGTCCACGCCGGCGGGCCGGTACAGATCGGCGTCGACCGTGCAGTCGCGGCCGCCCGCGGGGACGGTGAACTTCAGTGCGGTGACGGTGTATTGGCCGGCGGCGGTGGCGGGGGTGCCGAGGGCGAGCGGGGCGGTGAGAGTGAGAGCCAGCGCGGCGCGGATTCCAGGCACACGACGGGACACAGAGACCTCCACACTGAGGACAACCCGACTGAGGGAACAGCGACTTACCGACCGGTAAGTACTGGCCCACGCCCATGGTGTGACACGTGTCAGGCCGGGTCAATCACCGTGAAGGGTGTTTCTTGACAGGAATTCAACAAGCGCGTGGCTACCGCAGCGCGGGCTCGTCCAGCGTCAACGTGCCCGCGTCCGCGTCCAGTTCGGCGGTCACGCCGAGCGGTATCGTCAGCGCCCCGTCGCAGTGCCCGAACCCGAACTCCTCCACCACCGGAACACCGAGTCCGCCGAGCCGGTCCACGAGCACCGGGCGCAGTTGCTCGTACGGTCCGCAGCGCGCCCACGATCCGAGGACGATGCCCGCGACGCCTTCGAGCCAGCCGCTGCGCAGGAGTTGGGTCAGCATCCGGTCGATGCGGTACGGCTGTTCGCCGACGTCCTCGATCAGCAGCAGCCCGCCGCGCGCACCAGCCGCCGCGTGCCGGGTGCCGAGGTCGGTGGCGAGCATGGCCAGACACCCGCCGAGCGTGACACCCCGGGCCCGCCCCGGCACCAGCGCACCGCCGCCGTTCGGGACGGCCCGGATGGTCCGCACGGACTCCGGGTCGAAGAGGGTCGCCCTCAAGTGCTCCTGCGCGCGGGCGTTCTTGATGAAGTCGGCGCCCGCGGCGACGGGCCCGTACAGCGAGACCAGTCCCAGCCGTGCGGCGAACGCCTGCTGAATCACGGTGGGGTCGCTGAAGCCGACGAACACCTTCGGCCCGGCGGCTCGCATCGCCTCCCAGTCGAGCAGGTCGACGATGCGCTGCATGCCGTAGCCGCCGCGGGCGCACAGGACGGCGGACACGGACGGGTCGCACCAGGCGTTCTGCAGATCGGCCGCGCGGTCGGCGTCGGTGCCCGCCAGATAGCCCAACTCGCCGTGCCGGTCCAGTACATGGGGGGTTACGAACGGGTCGAGGTCCCAGCCGCGCAGGATGTCGAGGCCCGCCTCCAGCCGTTCCTCGGACACTAGCCCGCTGGTCGCGACGACGGCCACGCGGGCCCCGGCGGTGAGTCGGTACGGGCGGACGAGCGCGGTCACGTGGTGAGCTCCAGGGTCGGGATACCGGGCGGGGTGAGGCCGAAGGCCTGTGCGTACAGGGAGAGTTCGGCCTCCAGGGCGCGGATCATGGTGTCGGCGCGGCGGAAGCCGTGGCCCTCGCCCTCGAACGCGAGGTAGGCGTGCGGTACTTGGCGTCCGCGCATCCGTTCCAGGAAGCGTTCGCACTGGACGGGCGGGCAGATCACGTCGGCCAGGCCCTGCATCAGCAGGAAGGGCGCGGTGACGCGGTCCGCGTGCTCCACGGGTGAGCGCTCGGCGTACCGGGCGGGCACCTCGGCGAGCGGGCCGACCAGGGTCTCCAGGTACCGGGACTCGAAGTCGTGGGTCTCCCCCGTGGCCCAGTTGGCCAGGTCGAGAACCGGATAGATGATCGTGCCGCAGGCGTAGACGTCGGTCGTGACGAGGGACGCGGCGCTGGTCCAGCCGCCCGCGCTGCCGCCCCGGACGGCCAGCCGGGCGCGGTCGGCGGTGCCCTCGTCGGCGAGGGCCAGCGCGACGGCGGCGCAGTCCTCGACGTCGACGACACCCCACTGTTCGCGCAGCCGGTTGCGGTACTCGCGGCCGTGCCCGGTGGAGCCGCCGTAGTTGACCTCGGCGACGCCGATGCCGCGCGAGGTGAAGTAGGCGATCTCCAGGTCGAGGACGAGCGGCGCCCGGCTGGTGGGTCCACCGTGCGCCCAGATGACGTACGGCGGCAGTTCGTCGCCCGGCGCTGCCCAACTCGGGCTGTGCGGTGGGTAGATGTGGGCGTGGATGTCGCGTCCGGCGGGGCCGGTGAAGGTGCGGATCTGCGGTTCGGGGTAGTACGCGGGGTCCACGGGGTCGTCGTGGGCGGCGCCGATCACCCGGGCTCTGCCGATGGGGGTCCCCCCGCGCGAGGTCGTTCGAGCATGGGGGAGGCTGTCGAGTTCGACGACCTCGTAGGCGCTGCGCGGGCTGGCCCCGACGCCGACGATGCGCTCGCCGTTCACCGCGAGGGTGGACGCGAACTCGGTCCAGGGGCCGGCCGCGTCGACGACCTCGCCGGTCTCCGGGTCCAGGACGCCGAGCAGGGTGGCGCCCCGGCCGTGCACGACGGCGATCGGCCCGCTCTCCAGGGGGGCGAACCAGCGCTGGCCGAGCTTCCACAGCGGCCCGCCGAACTCCTCCTCGCGGGCGCACAGCGGCTGGTGGTCGCGGTAGAGGTTCCACCAGCCGGTGCGGTCGCTGGCGTACAGGAGCGAGCCGTCGAAGCCCCAGTCGGCCTGCGCGATCGACTCCTCGGGCCCGCCGGCGACGGTCCGGGGCTCCCCGAACGTGCCGTTGTCCGCGACCTCGGCGAGCAGCAGCTCCGTGCCGTCCCACGGCATCCGAGGATGGTCCCAGGCGAGCCAAGCCGCCTTCCGCCCGTCGGGCGAGACGCGCGGCCCGGACACGAACCGGTGCCGGTCGTCGGTGAGTTCACGTACCGCGCCCCGGTCCTCGGCGGCGGATCCGTCCAGCGGTACGGCCGCCAGCACGCGCCGTACGTCACCGGGGGCCTCGCCGGTGAACTCCTCCAGCACGCACCACACTTCGCCCAGGTCCAGGCGCACCTGCGGTTCCGCCCAGCGGAGTCCGCCGCCCACGCGGGACACGGGGGTGAGCGGGCGCGGCTCGCTTCCGGGGTTGTGGCGATACAGGCGCTGATCGGTGAAGTTCACGAAGACCACGAGGGGTTGACCGTCTTGGACCGTTCCAGCCCAGGGCTGCCCGCCGTACTCCATGACCCGGCTGCGGACGTTCCACGGAGCGGGCAGCACCGACTCCTCGGAGCCGTCCACCAGGCGCCGTACCAGGGTGCGGCGGCCGCCCTCGGTGGGCCGGGGTTCGGTCCACCAGGCCTCGTCGCCGACGAAACCGACGTACTCGGGGTGTCCGTCGTGCGCGGCGGCGAGGGCCGCGTCGACGGGAGAGGGCCACGAGCCGTACGCCAAGGTCTGCACGTTCTCCCCCACTTGCTCAGGACCTGTCCAGCGGATCATGTCGGAGACGCGGGGTGTGGCACGCACTCCCCCACTGCCTTAAAGGCGTGGGGGGACCCCCAGCCGCGTTGTCGTCGGTCGCCGACGCTCCGCGTCGCCTCCCTCCTCCGCCTTGCAGCTGCACGCACCACACCCCGCTCGCCCGTGTTGTCATGCATACCGTTACTTCCCTCCAACCTGATCCGCCGCACAGGCCCTAGGCCGTCCTCAGGAAGCGGTCCAGGACCCGGACGCCGAAGTGCAGTGCCTCGACCGGGACCCGTTCGTCGACTCCGTGGAACAGCGCCTGGTAGTCGAAGCCCTCCGGGAGCTTCAGCGGTGCGAAGCCGTAGCCGGTGATGCCGAGGCGCGAGAACTGTTTGGCGTCCGTGCCGCCGGACATGCAGTACGGGACCACGTGTCCCTCGGGGGCGAACTCCTCGACGGCGGCCCGCATCTGAGCGTATGTCAGGGAGTCGACCGGTGCCTGGAGGGCCACTTCGCGGTGGTGGAACTCCCAGTCGACGTCCGGTCCGGTGAGCCGGTCCAGGGTGGTGCGGAACTCGTCCTCGCCGCCCGGGAGATAGCGTCCGTCGACGTAGGCCACGGCCTCGCCCGGGATCACGTTGACCTTGTAACCGGCGTTCAGCATGGTCGGGTTGGCGCTGTTGCGGACGGTGGGCTCGACGAGTTTCGCCGCCGGGCCGAGCTTGGCGAGGAGTCCGTCGACGTCGTCGAGGTCGGCCTCGATGCCGTACAGGGCGGCGAGTTCGGTGAGGGCGGCACGGACGGTCGGGGTGAGCCGTAGCGGCCATTCGTGTTCGCCGATGCGGGTGATCGCGGCGGCGAGACGTGTGACGGCGTTCTCGTGGTTGACCTTGGAGCCGTGGCCCGCGCGGCCGTGCGCGGTCAACTTCAGCCAGCCGGTGCCGCGTTCGCCGGCGGCGATGGGGTAGATCTCCCGGCCGGTGCCGTCGTGGAAGGTGAACGCGCCTGATTCGCTGATGCCCTCGGTGCAGCCCTCGAAGAGCCCGGCGTGCTCGTCGGCGAGGAACCCGGAGCCGTCCACGGCGCTCGCCTCCTCGTCGGCGGTGAACGCGATGACGAGGTCGCGCCGGGGCCGTACGCCCAGCCTGGCCCAGGCGCGGACGACGGCGAGGATCATCGCGTCCATGTTCTTCATGTCGACCGCGCCGCGCCCCCAGACGACCCCGTCGCGGATCTCCCCGGAGAACGGGTGCACGCTCCAGTCCTCGGCCTGCGCGGGCACGACGTCCAGGTGACCGTGCACGAGCAGCGCGTCCGCGGAGGGGTCGGTGCCCTCGATGCGGGCGACGACGTTGGTGCGGCCCTTGGAGCGTTCCAAGAGGGTCGGTTCGAGCCCCGCACCGGCCAGTCGCTCGGCGGCGTACTCGGCGGCGGGTCTCTCCTGGCAGTCGCCGCCGCCCCGGTTGGTCGTGTCGATGCGGATGAGGTCCGAGGTGAACGTCACGACCTCGTCCAGGGCCCGCTCGTCGATGTCAGCCATACTGCTCCTCCACCGCGGCCGAGACGATCGTGGTGACCGCCTTGAAGGTCCGGATGCCCTCATACATGGTGTCGCTGGTGTACGCCACTTTCCGCTCCCCGACCCGTGCGACACCGGGGACGACGGTGGCGGCCATGGCAAGGTGTTCGGCGTCGAATTCGAGGGCGACGGTGAACGGGCCGCCCCGCACCGGCTCCTGACGGACCGCCAGTTTCGCCGCCTCCTTCGCCGCCGCGCGGATGTCGGCGGCCGTCCTGGCCGGCGTGCGGCACACGGCCGCGTACCGCGACACGTGGTCCTTGACGGCCACCTTCAGCGCCTCGGGCGCGTACCCGAGGGCGTCCTCGCAGGCCACGTCGTCACCCGTGACCAGGACGACCGGTACCCCGTACTCGGCGACGACATGCGCGTTCAGCAGTCCCTCGCTCGCGCGGACGTCGTTCAGCCACACGCCGGTGATCGAGTTCGCGAGGTAGGTGTGAGCGAGGACGCCCTCCATGCCGGCGCCCGCGTGATAGCCGACGAACGCGATGCCGTCGACGTCGCCGTGCTGCACGCCCTCCACCATGGAGAGGGACTTGTGGCGTCCGGTGAGCATCTCGGTCCGCTCGTCGAGCCGTTCGAGCAGCAGGTTGCGCATCGTCCAGTGGGCCTCGTTGACGAGCACCTCGTCGGCGCCGCCGTCGTAGAAGCCGAGGACGGCCGCGTTCACGTCCGAGGTGAACATCGAACGGCACCGCTCCCACTGCGGCGTCCCCGGCAACACGTCGGCCGGCCAGGTGACGCCGGTCGCACCCTCCATGTCGGCGCTGATGAGGATCTTCATAGGGCATCACGTTACGCGCCGACGAGGAATCCGCCAGGAAGAAGCGGCGCGGAATTCAACGACATTGAGCAGCGCAAGAATTTGCGCGACTTGCGTTCACTTTCATCCAGCGGACGTAAGCACACGCAAGCCAACCGCCGCGTAACTCCAGGGCGATGAGTGTTTCTGGTGAATATTGCGCTGTTCCAGCTGTAGACCCACTCCCATCGCTCTGCAATATTTCGATGAAACAACGCAAAAATCTGCCTCTCAGGGGCAGCACGCACCTCGTCACCTCGCACCTTTCTGCTCCTGCACCACTCACCGGGAACGAGCCGCCCTCGCCGCCCCACCGGCGCGCGAGCCTCCGCAGGAAGTGACCCGTATGACTCGACCGACTCGACACAAGCAGAGATCCCCCAGACGGCGCGCGGCGATCGCCGCGCTCGCCTCCGCCGTGATGGTGCTGGGCCTGCCCGCCGTCGGCGCACACGCGGCCGGCGGTCCCAACGTCGCCGCGGACGCGAAGACCACCGCGGGCAGCACCCGCGGCGCGCACAAGGCCACCAACGTCACCGACGGCGACACCGACACCTACTGGCAGGCCGGGAAGAAGTCGGCCCAGTGGGTGCAGACCGACCTCGGGAAGAGCGAGCGCGTCCGGCAGGTCGTGCTGCGGCTGCCCGAGGGCTGGCAGACCCGCAAGCAGACGCTGGCGCTCCAGGGCAGCGACGACGGCAAGAGCTTCGCGACGCTCAAGTCCTCGGCGCAGTACGTCTTCAGCCCCGGTGACGACAACACCGTGAAGATCTCGGTGCCTTCGACCCTCGCCCGGTACGTGCGGGCCGACTTCAGCGCCAACTCGGTCGCCGGAACGGCCCAGTTGGCCGAGATGCAGGTCCTTACGGCCACCGCCGAGACCGCCAACCTCGCCCAGGGCAAGCCCTTCGGCGAGAGCGGGCACGCCGATGTCTACGGCGCGGCCAACGCCGGTGACGGCAATCGGAACACCTACTGGGAGAGCACGAACAACGCCTTCCCGCAGTGGCTCCAGGTCGACCTCGGCTCGTCGGTCAAGGTCAACCAGGTGACGTTGCGGCTGCCGAGCGGCTGGCCGAGCCGCAGCCAGACGCTCAAGCTCCAAGGGTCGACCGACAACCAGAACTTCGCCGATCTGACGGCGTCGAAGGCGTACACCTTCGACAGTTCCACCGACCAGTCGACGACGATCTCCTTCGACGCGACGACCACGCGGTACGTGCGGGTGCTGATCACGGCGAACACCGGCTGGCCCGCCGGGCAGGTGTCCGAGCTGGAGGTCTACGGACCGGCGACCGGTGACACCCAGGCGCCCACCGCGCCGGCGAACCTGAGCTACACCGAACCGGCCACCGGGCAGATCGAGTTGAACTGGGCCGCGGCCACCGACGACACCGCGGTGACCGGCTACGACATCTACGCCAACGGGCAGTTGAGGTCGAGCGTCGCCGGGAACGTCCTGACCTACACGGACACCCAGCCGGCCAGCAGCGACATCACGTACTTCGTGCGGGCCAAGGACGCGGCGGGCAACGTGTCCGCCAACAGCAACAGCGTCACCCGCAAGGGCTCGACCGGCGACACCCAGGCGCCCACCGCGCCGGGCAACCTCGCCTACACGCAGTCGGGCAGCGACGTGAAGCTCACCTGGCAGGCGTCGAGCGACAACGTCCAGGTCACCGGCTACGACGTCTACGCCAACGACCAGGTCGTCAAGTCCGTCGCGGGTGACGTGACTTCGTACACCGACACCCCGTCGGCGACGGCCACGGTCACCTACTACGTGAAGGCCAAGGACGCCGCCGGGAACGTGTCGGTGGCGAGCAACAGCGTCACCCGGGCCGGTAACGGTGCCGGGTCCGACCTCGCTCAGGGCAAGCCCATCGAGGCCTCCTCGTACACCTTCACCTATGTCGCCGCGAACGCCAACGACGGCCAGACAGCGACCTATTGGGAGAGTGGGGGCGGCGCCTACCCGGCCACCCTCACCACCAAGCTGGGTGCCAACGCCGACCTCAGCCAGGTCGTCGTGAAGCTGAACCCGGATGCCGCGTGGTCGACGCGTACGCAGAACATCCAGGTGCTGGGCCGGGACCAGGACGCGACCGCGTTCACCAGTCTCGCCGCGGCGAAGGACTACGTCTTCAACCCGGCGAGCGGCAACACCGTGACCATCCCGGTCTCCGGTGCCGCCGCCGACATCCAGCTCAAGTTCGCCTCCAACACCGGTGCCCCCGGCGGGCAGGTCGCCGAGTTCCAGGTGATCGGCACTCCGGCCGCCAACCCGGACCTCAAGGTCACCGGCATCACCCACACGCCGGCGGCCCCGGTCGAGTCGGACGCCATCAGCCTGACGGCGACGGTCACCAACAGCGGCAGCAAGGCGTCCAAGGCCACCGACCTGAACTTCACGCTCGGCGGCACGAAGGCCGCCACGGCGGACGTCCCGGCCCTCGCGGCGGGCGCGTCGACGACGGTCACGGCGAGCATCGGCACGCGGGACGCGGGGAGTTACCCGCTCGGCGCCGAGGTGGACCCGTCGAACAAGGTCATCGAGCAGAACGAGGGCAACAACGTCTACACCGCCCCCGACGCCCTCGTCGTCAAGCCGGTCTCCAGCTCCGACCTGGTCGCCGCACCGGTCGCCTGGACCCCGTCCAGCCCGTCGGCGGGCGACAACGTCACGTTCACCGTGGCGATCAAGAACCAGGGTTCGATCGCCTCGGCCGCCGGCTCCCACGGCGTCACGCTGACCGTCCTGGACGCCAACGGCGCCACCGTCAAGACACTCACCGGCTCCTACAGCGGAACCATCGCCGCCGGCCAGACGACCGCACCCGTGAGCCTCGGCTCCTGGACGGCCATCAACGGCAAGTTCACCGTCAAGACGGTCATCGCCGACGACACCAACGAACTCCCGGTCAAGCGGACCAACAACACCACCGCACAACCCCTGTTCGTCGGCCGCGGCGCCGACATGCCCTACGACATGTACGAGGCCGAGGACGGCACCGTCGGCGGCGGCGCCCAGGTCGTCGGCCCCAACCGCACCATCGGCGACATCGCCGGCGAGGCGAGCGGCCGCAAGGCGGTGACCCTCAACTCGACCGGCCAGTACGTCGAATGGACCACCCGCGCGGCGACCAACACGCTCGTCACCCGCTTCTCCATCCCCGACGGCACCGACACCACCCTCGACGTCTACGTCGACGGCCAGTTCCTCAAGGCCATCGACCTCACCTCCAAGTACGCCTGGCTGTACGGCAACGAGACCGCGCCCGGCAACTCGCCCAGCGCCGGTGCCCAGCGCCACATTTACGACGAGGCGAATCTCCTGCTGGGCAGGACAGTTCCGGCCGGTTCCAAGATCCGGCTCCAGAAGGACGCGGCCAACTCCTCCACCTACGCCATCGACTTCGTCAACACCGAGCAGGCGACGGCGACTCCGAACCCGGACCCGGCCGCATACGTGGTCCCGGCCGGCTTCGCGCAGCAGGACGTGCAGAACGCGCTCGACAAGGTCCGCATGGACACCACGGGCAAGCTCGTCGGCGTCTACCTGCCCGCCGGCGACTACGAGACCTCCAGCAAGCTGCAGGTCTACGGCAAGGCGGTCAAGGTCGTAGGAGCCGGGTCGTGGTTCACTCGCTTCCACGCCCCCGCCTCGCAGGAGAACACCGACGTCGGCATCCGGGCCGAGGCCACCGCGAACGGCTCGTCGTTCACCGGCTTCGCCTACTTCGGGAACTACACGTCCCGAATCGACGGACCAGGCAAGGTATTTGACTTCTCCAACGTCTCCAACATCACCATCGACGACATCTGGGTCGAGCACATGGTGTGCATGTACTGGGGCGCCAACACCGACAGCGTGACCATCAAGAACTCCCGCATCCGTGACACGTTCGCCGACGGCATCAACATGACGAACGGCTCCACGGACAACCACGTGGTCAACAACGACGCCCGGGCCACGGGCGACGACAGCTTCGCGCTCTTCTCGGCGATCGACGCGGGCGGCGCCGACGAGAAGAACAACCTCTACGAGAACCTGACATCGACACTCACCTGGCGTGCGGCCGGTATCGCCGTCTACGGCGGCTTCGACAACACCTTCCGCAACATCAGGGTCGCCGACACCCTGGTCTACTCCGGCATCACGATCTCCTCGCTGGACTTCGGCTACCCGATGAACGGCTTCGGGACCGGTCCGACGACGATCGAGAACGTCTCCCTGGACCGAACGGGCGGCCACTTCTGGGGCTCCCAGGTCTTCCCGGCCATCTGGGCGTTCTCGGCCTCGAAGGTCTTCCAGGGCATCCGGGTCAACGACGTGGACATCGACAACTCCACCTACGGCGGAGTGATGTTCCAGACCAACTACGTAGGCGGACAAGCGCAGTTCCCGGTGAAGGACACGATCTTCACCGACATCTCCATCACCAACTCCAAGAAGAGCGGAGACGCGTTCGACGCCAAGTCCGGGTGGGGCATCTGGGCCAACGAGCTGCCCGAACCCGGTCAGGGACCCGCCGTCGGCTCGGCGACCTTCGTCAACCTGCGGATGAGCGGCAACGCGCAGGACATCCGCAACACCACGAGCACGTTCACGATCAACGTCCAGTAACTCCCGCCGCCAGAAGCTGAAGCGGGGCCGCCCTTCCTGACGAGGGCGGCCCCGCTTCGCGATGTGTCCGTAGTACCTACCAGCCGACGGCGACCAGGAGCCACTGCGGGTTGGCGTGCGAGATGAACGAGGACTGGCCCGCGACATCGTCGTAAGGGAAGCCGTAGGCAAGCTGGTTGATGGCGTTGTCGTGCCAGAACTTGGCGTAGTAGTTCGCGGGAGCCGCCTTGTAGAACTGCGCCGGGTCGGACTGCTGCGACGCCGGCAGCGTCGCCACATGGCGGTTGAGGGCGGCGCACATGGTGGGATCGGCGGCCAGGGAGCCTGCGCAGCCGAAGATGTCGGACGTGGCCGCGTTCACGCCCGCCGACTGGGCGTACGACGTGAAGTAGTTGGCGTTGGCGCCACCCGCGCGGAAGCTCGGGTCGCTGCCGGGCGCGATGATCCGGTACGGCGCCTGCGTCTGGGCCAGCACCTTGAACTGGGTCGGCACCGCGTCGGTGAACCGCTGGAAGGTGGTCGCGCGGTCCTCGGCGAAGGTCGCCCGGTTCTCGCCGACCTCGGTGTCGTAACCGTCCTTGCTGTGCAGGCGCATGGCGAGCTTGAGGCCGAAGGCGTCGACGCGGGTGGTGTTGCCGTTGAAGACGTTGCCGCCGACCGTGAACTCGATGAAGTCGTAGTAGGAGCTGGTGGGCGAGCCCAGGTAGAAGTACATACGGCCCGCGGAGTTGGCCGGCATGTCCAGGTAGGGCTGCTCGGCGATGGAGTGCGTCTGCCCGTTGAAACTCCAATACACCTGGCTGTCGGGGTACTTGCCGTTGGTGCGGTTGAGGATCTTCACCTCCACGGCGTTGTTGGCCGCGGGGATGTCACTGGTGCTGCCCCAGAAGTCGTCGGGCGGGGTGGTGCTGCCTGGGCCGTAGACCTGGAACTCCCAGAGGGAGTAGCCCCATTGGGTGGCGCGGGCGGTGCCGTACAGGCGGACGTAGCGACCGCTGCCGGTGACGGTGAGGTTCTGGGTGCCGCCGGTGGCGGTCGTGGTGGAGTAGACCGTGGTCCAGGTGGTCGCGTCGGTCGAGGTCTGGATCTGGTAGCCGGTGGCGTACGCGGCTTCCCAGTTGAGCGAGACGCGGGTGATCTGCTGGACCGTTCCAAGGTCCACCTGAAGCCACTGCGGGTCGGCGAAGGCGGAGGACCAGCGGGTGCCCGTGTTGCCGTCCACGGCCGCGGTCGCGGGGAAGGACGCGCTCTCGGTCGAGGACGCGGTGGCGGGCCGTCCCTGGGACAGCAACTGGTCGGCGGCGCGGGCGGGTGAGGGGCTCAGGGCGGCGAAGAAGGCGACGATCAGGACGACGGCCAGACCGAGAGCCGTACGGGAGCGCACGGCTCCGGTCGGCGGTCTGACGGAGGTGCCGGCGGACGTCTGCATGGGGGGTCTCCTCAGCGGGTTGGGAGCGCTCTCCCCGGGTTGTAGTCCCGCCCTTGCCCGCCGTCAACAACTGAAGCCGAATGAACGGCAGTTCGCCGATGCGGGCACTCATGGCGGGGCATCCGTTCAGAACCCAACCGCAAGAATCACACGACCCCGCCCCTTTCCTCCATCACTTGACGCGTCCGGTATGGACCTTTCCGCAGGTGGCAGAGTGGTCACCGGAACATCGCACGCACGGCGAGAACAGCCTTGGGAGAGAAGTCCGTTGAACTCCGGCACCCCGGTCCCCGACAGCTACTACGAGCGCATCGACGAGCACCGCTACAAGCCCACCGCCCACGCGGGCGGCGCCTGGGACCCGGACGAGCTGCACTTCAGCCCGCTCGGCGGGCTCGTCGTCCACGCCATCGAGCACCAGGTGGCGCAGCGGCCGGGCGGCGAGGGGCTCGTGATGGCGCGGATCAGCTACGACATCCTGGGCCGGCTCGCCCTCGACGAGTGCGAGATCCGGGTGGAGGTCGTCCGGCCCGGCCGCACGATCGAGCTGGTCGAGGCCGTGGTGCTGGTCGCCGGCCGGCCGGTGGTGCGGGCCCGGGCCTGGTTCCTCGCCGCGATCGACACCTCCGCCGTCGCGGGCGGCCCCACCGAACGCCTCACCTCTCCCGAGGAGTTGGCCCCCTGGGAGATGAGCGCGCTGTGGCCCGGCGGCTACATCGCCTCCGTGGACGTACGGCCGCTCGCGCCACCCCGGCCGGGCCGTACGACCGCCTGGATCTCCACCCGGCACGCCCTCGTCGCCGGTGAGCCCAGCAGTCCGCTCGCGTCCTACCTCGCGCTCGTCGACACCGCGAACGGCATCGCCGTACGACAGCCGCCGACCGCCTGGATCTACCCGAACGTCGACCTGACCGTCCACCTGCACCGCCAACCCGTGGGCGACTGGACCGGGTTGGACACGACGGTCACCTTCGGGCCCACCGGACAGGGTCTGACGAGCACCGTTCTGCACGACGTCGACGGCCCGGTCGGACACGCGCTGCAGATGCTTACCGTGCGGCCCGCGCCGGAGCGGTGACCGCGCTCATGATCAATACGGCTAGCGCGCGGTCCAGCCGCCGTCCACCGTGAGCGTGGTGCCGGTGACGAAACGGGACGCGTCGGAGGCGAGGAAGACCGCGGCTCCGCCGAGTTCCGAGACATCGCCGACGCGGCCCAACGGTGTGCTGTCGACGATGCGTTCGCCCCAGCGGCTGGCCAGCAGGCCGGAGCTGAGGTCGGTGTGGAAGTAGCCGGGCGCGAGGGCGTTGACGCGCACCCCGCGGTCGGCCCATTCCACGGCGAGGGACTTGGTGAGGGCCTCGACCCCGCCCTTGCTGGCGGCGTAGGCGGCGATCCGCTCGAAGCCGGTGCGGGCGTGCACCGAGGAGACGTTGACGATCGAGCCGGAACGCTGCTCCAGCATCACCTTGCCCGCCTCGCGGCAGCAGTAGAAGGTGCCTTGGAGGTTGACGTCGAGGACCTGTTGCCAGTCCCCGTCGGTGACGCGCTCGCTGCGGGTGAAGTGCGGGCTCGTACCGGCGCAGTTGACCACGGCGTCAAGGCGGCCGGTGTCGTCGGTGATGCGCTCGACGATGGTCCGTACGGCGATGGAGTCGGCGACCGAGCCGGGCAGGACCAGCACCTTGCCACCGTGGGCGGCGAGTTCGGCCTCCAGGCTCTCAAGGTCCGCTGCGGTTCGGGCAGTTGCGGCCACGGTGGCACCCGCCTGGGACAGCGCGACGGCGATCGCCCGCCCCAGACCCTTCCC